>CAMNHX010000060.1 GCA_946539945.1 uncultured Desulfobulbus sp.
GGACAGGGACCAGAGGCAACTGACCCTCATGTCCCGTCAGGGCGCAGCCTCCATTCTGACCCGGGAAGGCGGGGCCGTGACGGAACAGCAGATCGGTCAGGCCCTGATCGGCCAGTGGTTGAGCGGACCGGAGACCGGCCATGCCCGCCTGAACATCCAGCCCCTGCCAGGGGCTTCGTCCTACAGTCTGCGGCTCCTGAGCCAAGGACAGGGCGAGACCACCTGCACCTTCACGGTTGTGGGCAAGGAACTGCTGGCCACCTTCCCCAACGGCTCGCAGGAGCGCATCCGCTTTGCCCTCACAGGGAACAACCTGACACTCTCTTTCCCGCGTATGCCGGAGATCCGCTTCACGCGGCAATGACCCTGCGGCAATCGCCGCCAACCTCTTCAAGGAGTGTAGCATCATGTTGATACGAACCCGTGTGAAAATTTCTTCAGTCCTGGCCTCTCTCCTGCTGGTTCTGCTGCTTGCCGCGCCTGTCCGGGCCGACCAGCCAAACGTGCAGGCCCTGCAAGGTGCCTGGGCCGGAACCAACGGCACAGATACCATGCTCCTCATGTTCATGGGCAATGTCTGCGGTCTGGCCCTGAACAACCAGCAGATGTACGGCGTCTGGAATCTTGCAGGCGACCGCCTCGACATACAGTTCCAGAACGGCAAAAACCTGTCGTACAGTGTGGTTTTACAGGGTGATACCCTCATTCTGGACGGCAGCGTGCAGCTGACCCGGCAAGCCATGCCGAATATGCCGGGCACACAACCGGGCAGCGGTGCAGGTACGGGTCTGCCTCAAGGCGGTCAGCCGGGCGGCGCTCCCCAGGGCGGTCCTTGGGGTGGACAACCGCAAGGACCGCCCGGAGGTGGTGTGCCGGGGGGCGGCACCTGGGGCGGTCAACCGCAGGCTCAACCGGGTGGTGCGCCGCAGGGCGGTTCCTGGGGTGGTCCGCAGCAGCCTGCCATGGGCGCTACCCCTCTGGAAGGCAGCTGGTCAACCCAGATGCCACAGGGACGGCTTACCTTCCGCTTCATGGGGAATCGTTATGCCCAGTCCTTCAACGGGCAGCTCAACGAGGAGGGCGAGTTCAACTATCTGCCCGACGGTCGCCTGCAGTACCGCATCCTCAACGGGCAGGCCGCAGGTCAGAGTGGCGAGAACCGCGTCATGGTCAACGGCAACACGCTGACCTTCACCTGGGCCAACGGCATGAGCCTCGTGTTCATGCGCGACAGTCAGTGACAGCTTGGAAGCAGGAGCGGCAAGGCCCTTTGGTCAGAACCTGTTCCCTCGTTGCCGCCCTGGGTGTTGTGTCCCTCTTGCAAAACGACAGGAGATGCGCACAGATGCCGGGCAGGGATCACGGTTCTGTCCGGAGCTTTCCGGAAACCACAGAAGACACGGCTGGCGCGGTCAGCTTGCCGCGCCAGCTCCACAGAGAGGAGACAACCATGCAAACAATGCCCAAACACTCGCGGTTTTTCATGCTGCCAGCCCTGTTGCTGCTCTTGCTGTGTCCTTTCGCAACGCCAGTCCGGGCAAATATGCCCCTCAACCCGCAGGCACTGCAGGGCGCGTGGGCGGGAAGCAACGGCAGGGACAGCATCATCCTCATGTTCATGGGGTCCAACTGCGGCATGGGTCTGAACGGCCAGCAACTGTACGGTATGTGGAATCTTGTGGGAAACCGCATCAACATACAGTTCCAGAACGGCCAAAGTCTGTCCTACACTGCGGCCCTGCAAGGCGATACCCTTGTGCTGGACGGCAATATGCGGCTAAACCGTCAGGCCATGCCCAATATGCCTGCGGTGCAACAGGGCGGATGGGGACAGCCGCAACAACAGCCACAGGGCGGCGGCTGGGGTCAGCCACAGCAGCAAGCGCAGGGCGGCGGAGTCCAGCCACCGCAACCGGGCTTTGGTAGCGCCCCTGGTCCGCTGGAAGGCCGTTGGGTCTGGGTACACAGTACCCCAAACAGGTCCATGGGCTTTGTGTTCTCGGGCAACAGGTTTTCCTCATGGATGCCTGATCGGAGCGCTACGGGAACCTACACGGTCTCTGGCGGGCGTCTGATCATGCAGCACGAAACCGGCCCGGATGCCGGAAAGACCGACAACCTGGCTGTCGAAGTGCAGGGCAATCTGCTCTACATCGGCGTGCAACCGGACAATCCGCCTATTGTCTTCGCACGCCAATGAGGAAAGGTCTGTCTTTTGAAGGCAGCGCCATGAAGCGACACATCATCCTCTTGTTGCTGTCCGTCGCGTTGAACCTGTTGCTTGGGACAACCGGCATCCTGGTTCCTGCCTTCGCGTCAGCAGAAACACCACCTGCCAACTGCGCGGCCTATCCGGTTGCGCCGCTACGCGACAGCTGCGAGAATGCGCGGAAGTTCAGCTTGTCCCTTGGCGTAACTCAGGAGATTGAGTATCTGGCAGCCCGGGAATACGGCTTCAGCTTCTGCGGCGTGCAACCGGATACGCTTTTCCGCCAGCAGGTGGCAGATCGACTGGCCCAGGACGCCCGTCTGCGTGCCCTGTACAACGAACATCTGGCCTTGCTCAAGCACCGCTGTATTTACGATCCTGACGGTTGGTGTCGAAGTATGGGTTTCCAACGACGCTGAACGGTTTTGTTAGCCCGGACGACGCGCCTTTCCCCTTTTTCAGGGCAGTGTTTACTTTGTTTTTTTGAAAATGGAGTGCCGGAAACCCGGCTCTTCCGGGAGGAAGGCAGAATGCTCCGCTAACGAATAAAAAATCAAAGTGAAAGCGCTCTAAAAAGACAAAACTGAAATGCTGTAATCCAATACAGCCCCCAAAACAAAAACCCTCTCCCGCGTTAGCGGGAGAGGGCCTGACCAGGGAAAAAGCCTGAAAGGAGACAAAAAGCCTTTTCCCTTCAGAGTCTGCTGGAAGACTTACTTCTTCAGCGCCTTCCACTCTTCAATGGTCGCCTTGCACTCTGGGGTCGCCTTGTCGATGTTGGCGTCAGCGCAGGCCCGACGCCCGCCTCCGCCCATTTTCACCTCGGCGCAGGGACCGCCAGGAGCAATCATGGCTGCGCAGTCTTTCTCAAATTTCGCCCGATTTGCCAGATCAGCGGCATCTTCATCTGCGGCAAACGCGGGAACGCTCAAGAAGAGAACTGCACACAACGCAACAAGTGTTTTCATACTACCTCCATGAGTTTATGAACAACCTGCACGCTTCCCAACTGAAGCGTATGGCAATACTATACTCCAATTTTTGCAAAGAGGAAAGACAGAAAGTGCAATCATCCGGGAGACAAACGCTTTTCCCTGCTGTTCCCCGTACCGTTACTGCGCCAGCGTGCGCACCAGATAGTTGGCTGGCACCTTGCGTTTGCCAGAGACCACCGGCGCCTGCAAGGCCGGATTCAGGCGGAGAAAGGTCTTGCGATCCAGATTGTGGCGGGCGCAGAGCGTGGCCACAGAGGTTTCGCTTCCCAGTCGGTAACTGCGGAGATCATCCGGTCTGTCCTGGGCGAATCCGCTCTGCTCCAGCTGCTTGGCCACCCGCATGGCAGCCAGAAACTCCGAATAAAAGTTGCGGGCCGCAAATTTGAAATACCCGCCAGAGTAGTACTTGAAGATCTGTTCATACGAACCGTACTCATTCTTGGCCCGGACCATGCCTGCCCGACCATAGTTGTAGGCGGTCAGAGCTAGGGGCCAGCTTCCCAGCGCCTGATAGTTGCCCTTGAGAAACCGTGCTGCCGCACGGGAAGCAATGTAGGGATCAAAGCGCTCATCCACCAGCGAGTTGACAACCATGTAGTCCTTGGCAGTGCCCTTGGTGAACTGCCAAAGCCCGTAGGCTCCAACCTTGCTGCCTGCCTTGGGGTTGAAGGAAGACTCCACGTGCGGCAGGTAGGCCAGTTCCTGGGGCAGGTTCTCTCTGGCCAGGACCTCCCGGATATAGGGCATGTACTTGCCTGAACGCCGCACACCCTCAAGAAAACGGTCTTTCTGACCAATCTGCACGCGCAGGTTTTCCCGAGCCTGGATCAGGCTGGAGGCCGGCTCTCCGTCAAAGAGTTCCGCAACGTGGCGCTCCTGTTTTGTGCGCGGCTCACCGCCTTCAGCCAGATAGGACAGGAGATCGGCAAGACGCGCCTTGGCCCGGCTGGTCCGCTCTTCGTTGCGCTGATGCCCGCCTGGCGCGTTGCGGTCTTCCAGTTCCACGACCGCATACACTTTGGAGAGATCGCGCGAGTCGTGCAAAACCGCCTGTCTGGTGGTATAGCGGCTGTAGATGTCCTCCCAGAAGGCCACGTTGGCCTCAATGGCCGGATACAGAGGAAAGGCTTCGGAAGAGGTGCTTGCTGTCCGCGCATCCGGGTACTTGACGCCCAGCGTGCCGAATTTGGAGGAATGGCGGCGGGACGAGGAAGTACACCCAGAGACCACAACCACGGCCAGCAGGATCAGAACAGTCAGAAGCCACAGTGTCTTTGGCAGGCGCTGTCCGGCCTTTATGTAATTCAGGAAAGACGAAAACCACATGTACACACCCATTATCGGAACCCTTGGCTATATTCTTTCGCCCTCTGGCAGGGAAACCCTGCTGGTCCACCGCATTGCCCGCAAGGGCGACCAGCATTTCGGAAAATATAACGGTTTGGGCGGCAAAATGGAAGCAGGCGAAGATGTTTTCACCTGCATGACCCGGGAAATCCGGGAAGAAAGCGGTCTCATCTGCACAGCCATGCAGCTGCGTGGAACCATCAACTGGACAGGTTTTGGACCGCAGGGCGAGGACTGGCTGGGCTTTGTCTTCCTGATTACCGCCTACGAAGGCGAACCAATCAGCCGCAACAGCGAGGGTGAGTTGCTGTGGCATCCGGTGGACCGACTGCTGGACCTGCCCATGTGGGAAGGTGACAGGTATTTCCTGCCCCTCGTCTTTGACGGTGATCCCAGACCCTTTCACGGTTATATGCCCTATCAGGGCGGCCATCCCCTGTCCTGGACCTTCAGGCGCTGAAATTTGTGGCGCAAGCGATGCTTTCGACAATCTCCCGGTGGACTAATGCGGGAAATCGGGTATAGTGAGGCGCAAAGTATGAAGTGCCCTGCGCTGTTGGTGATCGGTGAAGTATTAAGCCAACTCTGTATGCAAGGGCAGCCTTGCGGCTGCACGACGGGAAGCTCTCCGCTTGCCTGACGCAGTCCTGGCCTGCCCACCTAATTCAATTAGGTTTAATCATTTTGCCGACACGGCAGCGCGGGGTTTTTTTTGATAGTGATCCCTCAAACGCCAGGCGGCGTCCAGGGAAGAGGTGCTCAAGCCGTCCCCGGCTTTTTCAGATATCAGAGAGTAGTGTGGCGGCCCGCTCCAGGGTCGCACAGACGCCGCAGCGGCACGATCCCGCGTCCGTTGCAGGAGGAAATGCAGACAGCCCCGTCTGAACCCTGACGCTGAAAAAATGCCTGTCGCGCCCCTGCGGCAGGTTCAGCAACCGCACCGCTTGTTCCCCGGAGTTCGTCAGCCCGCCACCGGAACAGTTCCTGTTCCTGCGTGGTCTTTTTTATGTAGTGCGACAGGTGAACAGCCATGGAAATCAATGTCATACTTGCCCTGCTTCTGATGCTGATAGCGTTGGTGGCAGGCATTGCGGCAGGCGTTTTTTTCAGAAAAAAACTTGTGGAGGAGAACAAGAAAAACGTTGCCCGGCAGGGACGACAGATCATAGAAAACGCCATCAGCGAGGCAGAGCAGATCAAAAAAACCGCCATCCTGCTGGCCAAGGAAGAAAGCTTGCGCCTCAAGCAGGAGGCAGACAAGGAGATCAAGGCCAACTATCAGGAACTGAAGGAGGAGCAGCGCCGTCTGAACCGCAAGTCGGATGAAATCCAGCACGAAAGCGAAGTGCTGGAAGAGCGGCAGCTTGCCCTGGAGCAGCGCCAGGAAAAGGTGCAGGATCAGGAAAAGCTGATGGAAACCCGGAATCGGGAGCTGGCACAGGTGTTGGAGGCCCAGAGCGAGAAGTTGGAAAGTCTGGCTGGACTCACCCGGGAAGAGGCCAAAAAGCAGCTTATGGAATCCATTGAGGGCGAGGCCCGCATGGATTGCGCCAAGCGCCTCTTGCGCATGGAAAACGACATGAAGCTGGAGGCAGACCGCAAGAGCAAGAACATTCTGGCGCTGGCCATTGCTCGCTACGCCGGCGACTACGTGGCAGACCGCACGGTCTCCATGGTTCCGTTGCCCAACGAGGAGATGAAGGGCCGCATCATTGGCCGTGAGGGCCGCAACATCCGGGCCATTGAGGTGGCAACTGGCATTGACCTGATCATTGACGACACGCCAGAGGCTGTAATTCTTTCCGGCTTCAACCCGGTGCGGCGGGAAATCGCCCGGCAGGCTCTGGAGCAGCTCATCGCTGACGGGCGCATTCATCCGGCCCGCATTGAAGAGGTGGTCAAAAAGGTCACGGAAGAGGTGGAAACCGGTATCCGGGAGGCAGGCGAGCAGGCCACTTTTGACGTGGGCACGCACGGGATGCACCCGGAACTGGTCAATCTGGTTGGGCGTCTCAAGTACCGCACCAGCTACGGGCAGAACATTCTCCAGCACTCCCTGGAAGTGGCATTTCTCTGCGGCGTACTGGCTGCAGAGCTGGGCGTTGACGAGAAAAAGGCCAAGCGGGTCGGGCTTCTGCACGACATCGGCAAGGCAGTGGATCATGAGGTGGAAGGCTCTCACGCCATGATTGGTCGTGATCTGGCGCGCAAGTTCGGCGAGGCTGAAGACGTTGTGTATGCCATTGGTGCGCACCACGAGGAGCAGCCTCCCCGGAGCGTTCTGGATGTTCTGGTTCAGTGCGCGGACGCCCTGTCCGGCGCCCGGCCCGGCGCACGCAAGGAGATGCTGCAAAGCTACGTCAAGCGGCTGGAAGACCTGGAAAACATTGCCAACGGTTTTCCCGGCGTGGAGAAGTCTTACGCCGTGCAGGCGGGCCGTGACCTGCGCATCATTGTGGACAGCCAGACAGTGCGCGACGAAGACGCCATTCTGTTGAGCCGCGACATTGCCCGGGCCGTGGAGCAGCAGCTTTCCTATCCCGGACAGATTCGCATCACGGTCATCCGCGAGACACGCTCCGTGGAGTATGCCAAATAAGCGCGCGAGTTCAGAGGCAACCTGAACCTGTGTACGGTTTTAGAGCCTTTTCGTTTTGTCTTTTTCCGACTTTCCCGCTTTGCTGGCAAGCCTGAAGCGCGAAGCGCTGAAGAATCTTCTGGAGAATATCGGGAAGAGGACAGGAGCAGTAGCTTCGCTTCTTCAGCATGACTTTTCAGTGCGATAGCACGGTAAAAGTCTAAAAACTGAAAGCGGAACCGGTCCAACGGCACTCTTTCAGAAACTGCTTTTGCTTGATTCTCTGTAACAGACGAGCCTTGCACCCAAGGAGAAGCCCATGCAGGTGATCGCCCTCAACGGCAGCAGCCGAAAAAACGGCAATACCAATCTCATCCTGCAAACCGTGCTGGGTGTCTTGGCTGAACATGGCATTGCCGGTCGCATCATCCAACTGTGCGACAAAAAGCTGGACGGCTGTCTGGCCTGCTTCAAGTGTCAAGGTCAGGCCCGCTGCGTGCAGCAGGATGACTTCAACGAGTGCCTCGAGGCTGTACGGGCAGCAGAGGGACTACTTTTGGGTTCGCCGGTGTATTCTGCTGACGTGTCAGCCAAAATGAAAGCCTTCTGCGAGCGGGCAGGTGTGGTCGCGGCCACAAATCCCGGCATCTTCCGGCGCAAGGTGGGCGCAGCAGTGGCAGCAGTGCGCCGGGCAGGTGGGATGCAGACCGTGGATACCATGAACCACTTCTTTCTGAACAAGGAGTTCATCGTGCCGGGCGCGACCTATTGGAACA
>CAMNHX010000061.1 GCA_946539945.1 uncultured Desulfobulbus sp.
CCCGCGCTCATCATCACCCATGACCCGGATGATGTGGATGTTTTTTCTGGCGGCCTGATTCTCTATCACAAGGGCCAGGCTCAAGTTGTGCCGGACTATACGGCTCTCCGGGCCAATTTTCCGAGTGCCGGATCCTGTCTGCGCCATGTACAGGCCCGGACAGCCTGACAGTTGTATGGCCGCCGAAGTCCAGTTAGAACAATTGTTTCCTGCCGCAAGCGCCGTTGTGTTTGCCTCTTTTTTCCTTCCATTGATGACACCGGGCGGCGGCGGAGAGTTTTTGGGTGTTTTTTCGGGCATCGACGCCCCATTCCACCCAATCGGCACAGCGCGAAAGCAGCCTTTTCCAATCCCGGTTCGTACCCGCAAACGAAAAGCAGCGAAAAAACACGAAACACGTTGTCTGAAATGGCACGAATTGCTATTATGGAAGACAATTTCTTGCGTTTCCTGCTTCCAGGGGGCCAACAGAATCCTCTTCTTCTCCTCAACGAGGACACCATGTCCAAGCCGCTCATGAAAACGATTTCCGTCCACGAGGCTGTCGGCACGATTCTCTGTCACGACATCACGCGCATCGTGCCCGGGGAAGAAAAAGGTCCGGTGTTCCGCAAGGGACATGTAGTTCGGGAAGAGGATATCGATACCCTGCTCAAGGTAGGCAAGGAACATCTTTACGTCTTTGAGCCGAACCAGGGGCTGGTGCATGAAAACGAGGCTGCTGAACGCATCGTGGCTGTCGCGGCTGGGCGGAATCTGGAAAAAACCGCGCCCAAGGAGGGCCGCATTGATCTGAAAGCCGCCTGCGACGGCCTGCTCCGGGTGGATGTAGCCACACTCACTGCAGTCAACAGTCTGGGCGAAATCACCTTTGCCACCATTCACGGTTTGCAGTTTGTGAAAAAGGGCCGTTCCGTGGCCGGAACCCGGGTTGTTCCCCTGGTCATCGAAGACGAAAAGCTGCAACAGATGGAAGCCCTGGTCAAAGCGCCCCTTATTGAGGTTCTGCCGCTCAAGGCGGCAAAGGTGGGCGTGGTCACCACGGGCAGCGAGGTCTATGAGGGACGCATTCAGGACGGCTTTGGTCCGGTCCTGCGCAAAAAGTTCGCAGAACTGGGCTGCACAGTCCTGGGTCAGACCATCACGAATGATACTGAAGCCATGACTGCGGAAGCCATTCAGGACTTTCTGAAGCAGGGCGCAGACATGGTGACAGTCACAGGCGGCATGTCTGTTGACCCGGACGATCGCACACCCAGCGCTATCCGGGCTGCTGGCGCGGAGATCGTCAGCTACGGTGCGCCGGTCTATCCAGGTGCGATGTTTCTTTTATCCTACGCACAGGGCGCAGCAGGCCGCGTGCCGGTTCTGGGGCTGCCCGGTTGCGTGATGTATCACAAGGCCAGCATCTTTGACGTGATCGTGCCCCGTCTTCTGGCAGGGCTGGAGGTCACGGCGCAAGACATTGTCGCCTTGGGGCACGGCGGTTTCTGCTCCCAGTGCACTGAATGTCAGTATCCCGTTTGCCCCTTCTGCAAGTAGGAGCAAGGCCATACCGCGGAGGTCCGCGTTGGCATATATATTCCCATTTCCAAGGAGGTTTGTATGGAAACTAGAAATCTGGTAGTCAACGGCGTTGCCCAGCGTGTTCTGGTCGATCTGAACGACACTCTGGTGGATGTGCTGCGCGACCAGCTGCACATCACCAGCGTCAAGATCGGCTGCGGCAAGGGCCAGTGCGGTGCCTGCTCTGTCCTGGTGAACGGCAAGCCGACCCGGTCCTGCATCGTCAAGATGAACCGCGTCAACGACAACGCTGCCATTACCACACTTGAAGGCATCGGCACAGCAGCCAACATGCACCCCTTGCAGCACGCCTGGATCTTCCACGGCGCAGCGCAGTGCGGTTTCTGCACGCCGGGCTTCATCGTTTCCGCCTACGCCCTGTTGCAGGAAAACAAGAAGCCCAGCCGCGAAGAGGTCCGCGCCTGGTTCCAGAAGAACCACAACGTCTGCCGCTGCACCGGCTACAAGCCCCTGGTAGATGCTGTTATGGACGCTGCCGCCATCATGCGCGGCGAAAAGACCATTGACGACGTGACCTGGAAGATGCCTGCTGACGGTCGCATCTGGAACAGCACCATGCCGCGTCCGAGTGGCGTTGCCAAGGTGACAGGCTCCTGGGAGTTCGGCAACGACACCGCCCTGAAGATGCCGCCGGATACCCTGCATCTGGCCCTGGCCCAAGCCAAGGTTTCCCATGCCAACATCAAGGGCATCGACACCTCCGAAGCCGAGAAAATGCCGGGCGTGTATCGTGTTCTGACCCATAAGGATGTGAAGGGCAAGAACCGCATCACCGGTCTGATTACCTTCCCGACCAACAAGGGCGACGGCTGGGAACGCCCCATCCTGAACGACAAGAAGATCTTCCAGTACGGCGACGCTCTGGCCATTGTCTGCGCCGACACCGAGAAGCACGCTCGCGCTGCGGCAGAGAAGGTAAAGTTTGATCTGGAACTTCTGCCCGAATACCTGGACGCCCAGGCAGCCATGGCCCCGGATGCGATTGAAATCCATCCCGGCACCCCGAACATCTACTATGAGATTGATGAGGAGAAAGGCGCAGACACCAAGCCCTTCTTCGCTGATCCCAACAACGTCGTGGTTGAGGGCGATTACTACACCCAGCGTCAGCCCCACCTGCCGATTGAGCCTGATGTCGGCTTCGGCTATATCAACGAGCAGGGTCAGGTGGTCATCCACTCCAAGTCTGTTGGTATCCATCTGCACGCCCTGATGATCGCTCCGGGTCTGGGTCTGGAATTCCCCAAAGACCTGGTCTTGGTGCAGAACCCCACTGGCGGCACCTTTGGCTACAAGTTCAGCCCCACCATGGAAGCGCTCTTGGGCGTGGCAATCATGGCTACCGGTAAGCCCTGCCACCTGAACTATAACTATGAGCAGCAGCAGAACTACACCGGCAAGCGCTCGCCCTTCTGGACCACCGTGCGCATGGCTGCCAACAAGGAAGGCAAGATCCTGGCCATGGAAACCGACTGGTCCTGCGATCACGGCCCCTATTCCGAGTTCGGCGACCTCTTGACCCTGCGCGGCTCCCAGTATATTGGCGCTGGCTACGGCATCGCCAACATTCGCGGCAAGGGTCGCACGGTTGCCACCAACCATTGCTGGGGCGCGGCTTTCCGAGGCTACGGTGCGCCGGAATCCGAGTTCCCGTCAGAAGTGCTGATTGACGAGCTGGCTGAAAAGCTGGGCATGGATCCCTTTGATCTGCGCGAGAAGAACTGCTATCGCCCCGGCGACACCACCCCGACCGGTCAGGAGCCTGAAGTTTTTACCCTGCCCGAGATGTTCGCCAAGATGCGGCCCTTCTACGAGGAGTCCAAGAAGAAGGTCAAGGCCAACTCCACCGCTGAAATCAAGCGTGGTGTGGGCATTGCCCTGGGCATCTATGGCGCTGGTCTGGACGGCCCGGACAGCTCCGAGGCTTGGGCTGAACTGAACCCGGACGGCACAGTCACCATCGGCAACTCCTGGGAAGACCACGGTCAGGGCGCTGATTCCGGCACCCTGGGCACGGCTCACGAGGCCCTGCGCCCGCTGGGTCTGACCCCGGATCAGATTCATCTGGTGATGAACGACACCAGCAAGACCCCGAATTCCGGTCCTGCCGGTGGTTCCCGGTCCCAGGTGCTCACCGGCAACGCGACCCGCGTGGCCTGCGAGATGCTGGTTGAAGGCATGAAAAAACCGGGGGGCGGGTTCTTCACCTATGACGAGCTGAAGGCCGCTGGCAAGCCGGTTCACTTTGACGGCAAGTGGACGCAGCCTGCCACGAACTGCGACGAAAAGAGCCAGGGTGCTCCTTTTGCCAACTATATGTACGGTCTCTTCCTCTCCGAGGTTGCGGTTGAAGTTGCCACAGGCAAGAGCACGGTGGAGAAACTGGTCTGCGTGTGCGACATCGGCGTACTGTGCAACAAGCTGGTTGTTGACGGCCAGATCTACGGTGGTATGGCCCAGGGCGTTGGTCTGGCCCTGACCGAGGATTACGAGGACCTGAAGAAGCACGCCTCCATCGGTGGCGCTGGTATTCCGACCATCCAGCAGATCCCGGACGATATGGAGATCGTCTATGTGCAGACCCCGCGTCCGACTGGTCCCTTCGGCGCTTCTGGCGTGGGCGAAATGCCTCTGACCGCGCCTCATGCAGCCATCATCAACGCCATTTACAATGCCTGCGGCGCCCGGGTGAAACACCTGCCCGCACGGCCTGAAAAGGTGTTGGCAGCCATGCCCAAATAAGGGGATTGCCGTTTGACCACAACGGGAAGCCGCAAGGCTTCCCGTTCCGCATGACCGGGCGGCCCGGCGCATTTGTCCGCGCACGGCGTCGCCCTTCTTTTTTGGAGACGCCCATGTTGGATCAGGACGGTTTGCACGAACTTGAGTCCCATTGTACCCAGGAAAGCCCGCCGCACTGCCGCGTGGCCTGTCCCTTTGATCTGGACCTGCGCGCCTTTCTGGCCCGCATGGCCGAAAACAAGCCGGGTGAGGCCCGGAAAATTCTGGAGCGCCATGTCCCTCTACCTGGCATTCTGGCGCGTATTTGCGATCATCCCTGCGAAAACCACTGTCTGCGCCAGAGTCTGGGCGGGAGTATTGCCATACACGCCTTGGAACTGGCCTGCCTGTCTGCGGATACTGCGCCGGGGCGGACCCTGCCTCTACCGCCCAAAAGGTTCAAGGTCGCGGTTTTGGGTGCAGGTCTGACTGGACTGACCCTGGCTTGGGACTTGGGCCGCAAGAGCTATCCTGTGACGCTCTTGCACACCGGCACGCCGGAAAGCGCAGTGCTGGCGCAGTATCCGCAACTGGCGCAAAGCGAAGGTCTGCGTGACTTTCTAGCTGAAGATCTGGAACGGCTGGGCAAGCAAAAGGTGACTTTTGTGCAGGAAGCCCTGACTCCCGGACTGCTGGACAAGGTAGCCTCTGAATACGACGGTGTTCTTGTGGATGCGGATGCCGCCCCGGATCTGGGGCTGGAAGAAAGCGCGGTGGATACGGAAACCCTGGTCCTGCGCGACAATATCTGCGTTGCGGGCTGGAAGAGCCACACTGCCACAGGACACGCCTTTTGTTCAGCCTCACAGCAGGCTGGACAGGGACGCCGTGCCGCCCAGACCCTGGAACGCCTCATGAGCAAGGTTTCAATCACGGCAAACCGCGCCAAGGAGCAAGGCGCACTGCACACCGATCTGGCAGGGATTGCGTCTGTGCCTCGCGTGGAAGCAGCAACTGCCCTTGCTGGAGAGCCGTTTTACACGCCAGAGGAAGCAACCCGGGAAGCGGGCCGCTGTCTGCAATGCGAGTGCCTCATCTGCGTGCGTGAGTGCGTGTATATGCAGAAGTACAAGGGCTATCCGCGTGTTTTTGCCCGGCAAATCTTTAACAACCTTTCCATTGTTCAGGGCATTCATACAGCCAACAGCCTGATCAACGGCTGCGCACTCTGCGGCCAGTGTGAGGAACTCTGCCCGGAAAATTTTTCCATGGCAGAACTCTGCCGCTCTACCCGGGAAGACATGGTGGACTTGGGCATCATGCCGCCTTCAGCCCACGAATTTGCCCTGGAAGACATGGAAAGCGCCTCCTCTGAACCCTGCAGTCTGACCCTGGCGGACAGTGCTGTGGCCCAGCCTGCCTGGCTCTTTTTTCCGGGCTGCCAGTTGACCGCCTCAAGGGGCGATCAGGTGGCAAGGCTCTACGGCTGGCTCCGCGAAACCCTGAACAAGGGGGACAAGCCCGGCCTTGCGCTGCTCCTGTCCTGCTGTGGTATGCCAGCGCACTGGGCTGGACGCCGACGTCTTTTTCAAGAACATACGGACAGAATCCGCAGTGTTTGGGAAGACTTGGGGAAGCCTCGCTTGGTCACGGCCTGTTCCTCCTGCTTGAGTGCATTCCGGGATCGTTTGCCTGAAGCGCAAGCGCTTTCACTCTGGGAGCTTCTGGACACACTGGATTTGACCACACTAGCCAAAGCAGGACAGGCGGATACAGCCCTGCCTGCACTCTTCTCTGTGCAGGACCCCTGTACAGCCCGGCATGACCAGGCATGGCTGAACGCGGTGCGCAGTCTTGCGCAAAAATGCGGAGTCAAGCTTGAAGAGCCGCGCCTTTCCGGCACAAGTACCGCCTGTTGCGGTTATGGTGGACTGGTCTGGTGCGGTCAGCCGGAACTGGCGGCAGAGATGAGCGCCCATCGTGCCGCCCAACTGGACCATCCGGGGCTGGCCTCCTGCATCATGTGCCGTGACCGTTTGATAGCCAGCGGCAAGGAATGCTGGCATCTTCTGGATTTGCTGCTTCCCGGCGGTCCAGGCGGCACGGAACGCGGTCCCGGGCTTTCGGCCCGACGGGCGAACCGAGCCTCCCTGCGCAAGCGCCTGCTTGCCCAGTACCAGGGCACGACAGAGGAGAAACCTGACGCGCTGGCGCGAGTTCAGATCCCGGACGACCTGCTGCCCCTGCTTGAAGAACGTCGTATCCTTCTGGACGACGTGCGCGGCGCGGTTCTGGCGGCAGAGTCCAGCGGTCACTGTTTTCAGGACCAGGAGTCAGGCCACTGGCTAGGGTCCTGGCGACCCCGCAAAGTCACCTTTTGGGTGGAATACGAGAAGCAGGCAGAAGGCTTTGTGGTGACAGATGCCTGGTGTCATCGCATGATTGTACCCGGCGCGGGCGGACAGGAGGCTGAAGAGGTTGTCCGTACCTGTCAGGCCAGCATGGACAAGACCAGGGAGGTAGGCGCATGAGTCTGATGGAACCCAGTTACAGACCAGATCGTGGAACGTGGATTTGTGGGCGCTGCGGCGTGCCGCTGGAGCAGGGCAAGACGCCCATTTTTTACCTGAACAGCGCCTTTGACGTGGAGCTGCCGCGCTGTCCGCAGTGCGGGTTGACTCTGGTTCCCAAAAGTCTGGCCCAAGGCAAGATGCGGGAAGTGGAAGCCACAGTGGAAGACAAGTAAGCGCTGCTTGCGGTTCATGTACGAACCACACTGGCAGATTCTCTGGCAGCCGGAATATGCCCGCCTTCTGTTGCGCGGTCTTTGGTTGACGCTTGCCTTGGCCGCGCTGTCCTCATGTTGCTCCTTTGCCTTGGGTCTGATTCTGACTGTTGGCCGGGCCGCAGGGGGCTTTTGGGGTCGGCTTGCGGCAGGCTTTTGCCTTGTGGCGCGGGGCATTCCCGGCGTGTTCTGGCTGCTTTTGCCCTTTTACTGCCTGCCCTTTCTGTTGCCGCTCTCTGCCAGCCATACTCTGAACAGTTGGGAATGCTTCCCCTTTTGCGCCGCGCTGCTGGGTCTTTCCGTGAACAACTCACCCTATCTGGCAGACATTCTCTCTTCAGTCCTGCACGTCAGCGGTCAGGATGCCTTGGCCTGTGCCCGGCTCTCCGGGTTTCGGGGCTGGCGCTACTGGCTGTGCCTTGTTCTGCCTCTCGCCTGCTCAACTACCCTGCCAGCCCTGAACGCCCGGATGGTTCACAACCTGAAAAACACCTCCCTGGCGCTTTTCATCAGCGTGCCGGAACTCACCTGGGCAGCACAGGAAATTGAGTCCCTCTCCTTTGCCGGGCTGGAAGTCTTCACCGCAGCCACGCTGATCTACATGGTTCTGGGGCTTGCCCTCTCGGCACTCCTCTTTTGTGTGCAGCGCAGACTGGAGCGCCGTCAGCAGGGCGAAGTTGTCCGCCCCATCCTACACCGCTGTGCCTGATCTGGCCCTCTCCTTTACTGAAGCAGCCCACCATCTGCCAGCACTGTTCCTTGGACTCAAGGGC
>CAMNHX010000062.1 GCA_946539945.1 uncultured Desulfobulbus sp.
TCTGGGCATCCTGATCTGGTTGACCAAACTGGGTGTATGCGTACCCAAGAACATCTGGCAGTTTGAGGCGCAGTCCGCGTGGTTGCCCTCCTGGTCCGGGTCCATTCAGGCTTCTGACGTGACCGAGTTCAAGGAGAACATGAGCCAGATCAAGGCTTGGATGCCCTACATTCTGTGCGGTATCATTCTGGTGGTCACCCGTGTTCCTTTCTTTGGTCTCAAGAAGCTCATGAACGGCGTACTCACTATAGGGTGCGGTAAGGTGACTTTGGGTTGGGAGAGCATTTTGGGTGTCGTGGAGCGTATCAAACCCGATGGCACGCCACAAATGCTGGATGCCAAAATCGATCTGCTCTGGTTGCCGGGTACTATTCCCTTCATCCTGGTGGCGCTTCTCACCATCGCCCTGCACAAGATGAGCAAGGACAAGGTGGCTGGTGCCTGGAAAACCACCTGCCAGAAGATGGTGGCCCCCACCATCGCCCTGATTGCGGCAGTGTCTCTGGTATCCATCTTCCGCGGCACTGGCATGACGACTGAATTGCTGGCAGACGGCAGCAAGATGCCCTCCATGCCGCTGGCCATGGCTACGGTCTGCGCGAGCGTCATTGGACAGGCCTGGCCGGCAGTGGCTTCCTATATTGGCGGTCTGGGGGCTTTCATCACCGGTTCCAACACGGTGTCTGATATGCTCTTTGCCAACTTCCAGTGGGATGTGGCCCAGCAGCTCCACTATAACGTGAAGCAGTCCATCGCCATCTTGAGCGCCCAGGGTGCGGGCGGTGCAATGGGCAACATGATCTGCGTGCATAACATTGTGGCTGCCTGCGCGGTTTCCGGCCTGATTGGTCGCGAGGGCGACATTCTGAAACAAACGGTCTGGCCCTTCCTGCTCTACAGTGTGCCGGTGGGCATTGTGGCCTGTGTTCTGGTCTTTGCTGTGTTCGCGTGACAGCGTAGCGCTTCACGCCTGCGCAAACAGGGCTGTCCGGCTTGCCGGACAGCCCTTTGTTTTGGAAAAATAGAAAGAGTATGACACGCAAAGAGTACCTGAAAAACGGTAAGGTTTGCGGTGAAACACTGTCGGCAGGGAGTTCCCTGATCCACGGAGAACAGAATGCCCAAAGCCGTGACCGAGGCGTTGCAAGATCTCTTCTGCCTCGGTTCAAAAAGTTTTTTCTCTTTGGCCTTCAAAAGAAGACCACAGAAACAATCTGTCTGCTTTCAACGAAAAAGGCAGGCAACTTTGGGTATTTGGACAGGTCCCCGTTTCGCATTGACTCTTGCCGGGCATTCCGCTATATTCAATACCCGCTTCAGGTGTCCGAAAGGACAGAAAAGGGAACTCCGTGAAAATCGGAGACGGGCCCGCCGCTGTAACCGGGAACAAAAGCCGTACAAAGTCACTGGCAGAAATGCCGGGAAGACGCGGCAAGTAGGATGAACCGGAAGTCAGAAGACCTGCCTGAACGCAACGGAAACTGCCGCGTGGACAACGGCGTATCCCGGCACATATCCTGCGGATAAGAGGGCAATCCCGGATCGGACTTTGACAGTTCGATCCGGTTTTTTTATCCGCCGCTTTCTGTTTCGGATGCACCTTCCTGCGGCTTCGCGCTCACCCTGCCAAAGGGAAGAATCATGCCATCCAAACCTCTCTTGGGCATCCGCCCCTGTTCCATTGTCTCTTCCTTCCCCGCAGAAGAGCGGGTGTGCGCCCTTCCCGTTTTGAGGTTGCAACCATGAACGAGCAACTGCACAACCTCGTGGATTACGGCGTTTTGGGCCTGCTGCTGCTCTTGAGTATTGTGGCGCTGGCCATTGCGGTGGAACGCTGGTTGGTTTTTCGTGCTACCCGGGTGGAAGACTTTGCCAAGCGCAAGGAACTGGAACTGCACCTCTCGGAAAAGCTGCACCTCATCGCCACCATCGGCGCAAATGCCCCCTATATCGGGCTTTTGGGCACGGTTCTGGGCATCATGCTCACCTTCTACGACATCGGCAGCGTGGGCTTTGATACAGCCAAGATCATGAAGGGGCTGGCCCTGGCGCTCAAGGCCACTGCCGCCGGGCTTCTGGTGGCCATTCCTTCGGTGGCCTGCTACAACCTACTTTTGCGCAAAACCCGCGTGCTCCTCATGCAATGGGACATTGCCCATGAACGGTGAACAGGAGTTCGATTATCTGAACGTCATTCCCTTGGTGGATGTGATGCTGGTGCTTCTGACCATTGTACTCACCACCTCCACCTTCATTGCCACAGGCGGTATCGCCGTGAATCTGCCCAAGGCAGAGGGCGGTGAAGCAGCCACAGCAGTGGAGTCCCGCAGCATCGTGGTTGACAAGGGCGGGCAGGTCTTTCTGGATGATAAAAAGTTGAGTCTGGAAGATCTGGCCGTGGCCTTGAGCGCTACTCCCCGCGATACTCCGCTCCTCTTGCGGGCTGACCGGGACCTGCCGCTCCAGGGTTTTGTCGAGGTTTATGAGTGCGTGAAAAAGCAGGGCTTCACCAGCTTGAGCCTGCAAACCGAACAGAAGTCAAAATGAAGGCCCAGTTCAAGGGCGGGGCGCTGTCCGTTATTCTACACTGCCTCTTTGTCCTGACGCTCACATCCTTGAGTGCGCATCTGGAAGCGCCTCCTCCGCCCATCAAGATGGACCTCATGATCCTGCCTACCCCGGATCTGCCGGAACCGGTTGAGGAAGAAGAACCTGCGCCTGGTCCGCCTGCCGTAGCTCCGGCTGCTCCAGCCTCACCTGCCCCGGCAGTCGAAGCCCCTCACCCCAAGCCTCCGCCAAAAAAGCCGGTACTGAAAAAACAGGTGGCAAAGCCCAAGGTGGAGAAGCCCAAACCGGTTCCAAAACCCAAGCCGGAGAAGCCCAAACCGATTTCAAAACCCAAGCCGGTCACAAAACCCAAACCGGAAAAACCCACGTACCGGGTTGTGCGGGAACAGTCGGCAGTAGGGAGAGCCTCGCAGACTGCAACAGACAGTTCCGCCCGTACCGTTTCACTCAGTGTGGGTACTGCTACCGGAGCGACGCAGGGACTGGCGCGATACAGCACAGGTCGGGGAACAGGAGCGGGCACAGGAAGAGGCACGGGTAGCGGCGCTCAACGCGGTACTGCGACTGGTCAGGGCACAGGAAAGAGCGTGTACAAGCCCGGCGAGATTGACGGCAAGCTTCAGGTCCTGAAAAAGACGCCACCTGAATATCCGGCTTCAGCCCGACGACGCAACATCGAGGGTTGGGTCAAGGTGCAGTTCATTGTCAATACCCACGGTCAGCCCGAACAGATCCGGGTTGTGTCTGCGGAGCCGCGAGGTGTGTTCGATGCCAATGCCCTGCGGGCAATCAGCCAGTGGCGCTTCCGGCCCGGACAGGTTCAGGGCCGGGCGGTGCGGGTTCTGGTGCAGCAGACTATCCGCTTCCAGCTCCGCTGAAGCGCAGGACAGCGGAAGATTGAAAACAGGCAAGACTTTTCCTGTATCCCTTCAGGAAAATCCGGCAAAAACGGACAGAATTTTTCTCTTGAGAAACAGGCAAGAACTTTTGGTACCACCTGTGCAAGCCGGGCAACACAGGTGTTGCTCTTTTTTTCTCTTTCTCCTGTGCCCAACAGGACTATCAGGCAAAACGCTACCGCCATGCCCTCTGCCACCCAAGTCTCTGCCGCCGCATCCTCCATTGCCTTGGCGGCCCATGTCCTTGCCCTGTTCCTGCAGGGCTTTCAACCCCGAAACCGCGCCCTGCCCTGGTGCGCAGGCACAGGCACAGTTGCCCTGTTTCTCGTCGTGCTGTACCGCTACCTCGGAGCCTGGCCCATGCTGCCCATGCACCTGGCCCCAAGCTTGAGCGCTGCCCTGCTGGCCCTCTTTGTGCTGGTCTGGATGGTCCGCTTCCAGAGGCAGGAAAGCAGTGCATTGGAACTGCTCGCGCTCCGCACGGTACTGGTACTGCTTCTGTGCTGCTTGAGCGCGACTCTGTTCTTCCCCCGTGACTTCTACCTCCCATTTCTCCGCTCGGACAGTCCCTTTGCCCATCTCATGCTCCTGTCCGGGGCCTGCGGACGGGTCTGCTTTGTTCTGGGTACGGTCTGGAGTCTGGTCTTTTTCCTGGCTGCTGAAGAAGAACGGCTTCCCTGCCTCAAGCGGGCGCTGGTCTGGATGGTCTGGGGCTTTGCCCTGTGGACGCTTGCCATGTTCAGCGGTGAACTCTGGTCCTATCTGGGTTGGGGCACAGCAGTAGTCTGGGAGGATCCTGCCCTGCTGTTGATGATGGCTGCCTGGTTCCTGGCCATTGCCGTGCTTCACCTGCACTTTTCCCGGTTCCTTGGCATGAGGATCCGGGCCGCCTGCGTGGCAGCTTGCGGTCTGGGCATTCTGGTTCTGGGTTTGCTGGCTGACTTTGGTCCCTTCCGTCCACTCTGGTGATGCTCATGTCTGTCAAGCCCTTCTTCACCCGCCTCTGGAAGGCCCTGGCCTCGATCCACCTGTCCCTGATCCTCTGCCTGCTTCTGGCTGCTGACGCGGTATGGGGATACGCCTGCATCCATCGTCAGACCGCGCTCTTCATCCCGCTCAATGACATGGGACTCATCCCCTGGGCTCGCACCTGGGGGCAAAGCGCTCCAGCGACCAGCGCCTGGTTCTTCCTGCTCTTGATTCTCTTGGCCCTGCTGGCCCTGAACACCCTGGCCTGCACTCTGGAACGCTTGCGGCAACTCTGGGCTGTCCGCACCCAGTTCTCCCTGTGCCGCTTTCTGGGCAAACTGGGGCCGCACATCATGCACCTGTCAGTCTTGCTCATCCTTCTGGGCTATCTGGCCAGCTATACACTCGCCAAAACAGAACACGGCGTCCTTCTGCCGGGGCGGTCCCTGGACCTGCCCGGAAACGCGGGCAAGCTGCACTTCACCGCCTTTGCCCATGAGGCTTATCAGGGTAAACGGATGCCCCTCTTTCAGGGCGAGGTCATCCGTCCCAAAGCCCTGCTGCGACTGGAGGCCGCAGACGGCACAGTCCGCGAGGCTGCACTCGGCTTCAACCGACCGGTCCGACTGGGCGGCTGGAGCGTGCATCTGGAGGAGTTCGCACCCAAACACAGCGGCGGCATGGGACTGAAGCCGCGCATTGACCTCAAAATGCGCCGCGATCCCGGTGTGCAGCTCTACTTCGCAGGCATTCTACTCTTCTGTTTGGGCTTGGGCTTGTATCTGCCAGAACGGCTTGTTCAGGAAAAACATCAGGAAACACACAAGAAACCACTGCAAGGAGAAACAGGGAGGCAAAAATGAGCCAAAAAATGCACAAAACAAGGCGCAATCCAGTCCTGCAAGCTTTCTTTTCCCTCCTCTGCTGCCTCGCGCTGACCCTGGGCGCATCGGGCTGCAAGCAGGAGAACGGCAAGGCTGAAAACGCCGCGCCAGTGTCCGGGGCGCGTCCGGCCTTTTTGCAGATCGGCGAGTTCTCGGTCCACCGAGTCTCTGATACCCATACCGAGGTGCGGGACGGCGCTGGCCGGACCCTTACCCTTATCCCCCACAACGCGCCCCTGCCGCCGGGCTGTGATCCCAAGCGGGTTGTGCGCACGCCTGTCAAACGGGTTGCTGCCTACGGTTACTTTGACGTGGCTACCCTGCGAGTTTTGGGCGTGCTGCACGAGGTTCTGGTCGGCGTGACCGTGCCGGAAAAGGAATGGGCTGGCTGCGCTACGGACATCGCCCAGGCCATGAAGGAAGGCCGTATCGCCTATCTGGGCGACTCCACCAGTATTGACTATGAACGGGTGAAGCAGGTTGAGCCAGACCTGGTCCTCACCTGGGACCCCTCTTCCCTGCCGCTTCTGGATGACCTGAACATTCCAGCGGTAATCACCAGCACGCCGCAGGCCACCTGTCTGAACGCCAAGATGCGCTATGTGCAGTTCCTCGCGCCCTTCTTTGGCAAGGAGTCCCAGGCTGACGCCTACTTTGCCCGGGTGGATGCAGCGCTTGCCGATATTCGCGCCCGCACTGTTGCCGCGCCCAAAAAGCCCAAGGTCATGTGGGGCGACATCTACGAGAAGCGGGTTCTGGTGGAACCGGGCAATGCCTGGGTGGGCGAACTGGTGGGACTGGCCCAGAGCAACTACCAGTTCAAGGACGTGTTCGGCACTTCCTGCATTGAAATTGCGGTGGAGCGCTTCCTGTACTCTGGAGAGGACGCGGACATCTACTTCACCTATCGCGGCAAGAAGTCTGGGGCCACGTCCAAGGCAGCCATTGCCCGGACCAATCCGCTTATCAGGAACATTGCACCCTTGAGGAGCAAGGAGGGGCGGGTCTATGTGCCCGCCGCCTGCTATCTCCAGTCCATGGACAAGCTGGATGAGGTCCTGACAGAGATCGCAGCAATCCTGCACCCGGAACTCTACCCGCAGCACCAGCTCCGCTACTTTGAGCAACTGCCGGATGAAGACCCACCGAAAAACGAACCGCCCAAAACAGCCGCAACCGCAGGGGGAGTCTCGCGTTGAAACGGCAAAGTCAGCACAGGGTGAGGCCCCGCCTCTTGTCTGGCGCAGAGTGGCCTTTTGTCCTGCTCCTGCTCTGCGCAGGTCTGGCCCTGTGCCTGCACCCAGGCGCAGGACAGGCAAGCTGTGGTCCTGCAAGTGCGCCAGCGACAGATATTCCTGCCTTCCTGCAGATCGGCGAGTTCTCGGTACGCCGCGTCTCTGACTCGCGTACTGAACTGCGGGACAGCGCAGGCCGCTGGCTTACCCTTGTTCCCCACGACGCTCCCCTGCCGCTGGATTGCGATCCCCGGCTGGTCCTGCGTGTGCCTGCGAAACGGGTGGTTGCCTACGGGCACTTCACTGTGGGCGCTCTGCGTGCCTTGGGCGTGGCGAATGAGGTTCTGGTTGGCGTGACCGTGCCGGAATCGGAGTGGGCCGGGTGTTCCGCAGACCTTGCCCAAGCCATGCAAGAGGGCCGCATCACCTGGCTGGGCGACGCGCCCCACGCTGACTACGAGCGCCTGAAGCGACTTGAACCGGATCTGGTTCTCACCTGGGATGTGGCTTCCCTGCCGCTTCTGGAAGACCTGCGCATTCCGGCGGTGGTCATCGCTTCTTCCCGCTTCAACACCTTGGAAACCCGGATGCGCTTTGCGCAGTTTCTGGCTCCCCTCTTTGGCAAGGAGCGTGAAGCTGCCGCCTGGTTCGCCAGGGTGAACCGGACGCTTGCCGGGATTCGTGCCCGGGTTGCAGCGGTTCAGGAAAGACCAAAGGTCATGTGGGGCGAAACCCACGGCGGCAAGCGGGTCATCGTGGAACCGGGCAACTCCTGGATAGGCGAACTGGTGGAACTGGCCCGGGGAGACTACCTTTTCAAGGATGTACTCGGTCCCAGGGCCTGCTGTCTGGAAATCTCCCTGGAGCGCTTCCTGCATTCCGGCAAGGACGCAGACCTCTACTTCACCTATCTGGGCAAAAGCGCTGGTCTCACCTCCAAGGCCGCCCTTGCCCGCATGAACCCACTCATCAAGGACATCAGACCGCTCACTCAAGGCCGTGTCTATGCACCTACTCCCTGCTACAAGCAGTCCATGGACAGGCTGGACGATCTCCTCACTGAAATCGCTGCCATCCTGCATCCGGCGCTCTATCCTGACCGGCAACTCCGTTACTTTGAGGAACTGCCAGACAGGGAGATCCCGGAAACCGCAGCCCTGCCGCAAGACCGGACAGCAGGAGGACAGCCATGAGAGGATGGGGTGGCGCTTTCTGTTCCGGTTTCCGG
>CAMNHX010000063.1 GCA_946539945.1 uncultured Desulfobulbus sp.
AACCGATCACGTTTGGATAGATTTGATCAGGTTTGCGTAAGTTTTGCAGAACGGATTGCGCCTTCCTTCCCCGCCCTGAAGGGCGGAGCTTGCCGCACGTCCCGGTCAGGACATTGGACCGAGCTTTCCTGCCTGTCTTGTTCGCACATCAGCCTTCGGTTCCAGCGCTCCAGAAGGTTACAGCCCGGAAAGACTGCGGACTGCCCAGATAGAAACCGGTTGCCGTGTTCTTTCCCAGGGCGCAGGGCGCAAAGACCGTGTTTTCTGCCGGGTGCAGGACCAGCTCATACTCCAGAGGCGTGTCCAGAAAACGGCGGATGCTGTCTGCCAGCACCGCATGACCGGGCTGGCCCGGCTGAAAGTGGCGCATGGCCCGCTCATCCGCGTGCAGCAGGTGTACCCGAAACTTGCCGGTGCTGTCCCGTACCTGGCTGCCCAAAACCGCGTCTTCGCCCAGAACCGCGTTGGCCTGACCCAAACGGCAACGCTGGTCCAGCGGAATGGAAACCCGACGCTCCACACACTGCTCCACCTGCACGTCGTCGCGGTGCAGCGTCAGACAGAGACAGCGTTCCAAATGTGAGGCAGAGCGCGCCCGGCTGACCAGCAGTTCAGTCAGCAGGGCGCGGGGCAGGCCAAAAGGTCGCAGGGAAGGATCAGCCTGCCCCATCAGGCAGAACTGGATGTGAGCCGCGTCTTCCCGGTGGCTTTCCACTGTGCGCCGCTCCAGCCAGTTATGATGCCAGGTCTGATAGAGAAGATGGAAAAGGTGGTTGTTCAGAATGTCCAGAAAGTCGCGGGAAACGCTTTCGTCGCTCCGGGCCTCTTCCAAAAGCTCTTCAGTGTAGAGCGTGGGCAGAGGCCCCAGGGTACTGTACAGCCCAAAGCTGGTGGCTGTAATCTGGAGGTGGGGTGCTTCGTCCTGCTCTTCCAGACGCAGCACCTCGCTGGGCGGAAAGGCTAGGGAGAGCCAGGGCCGGATCAGTACCTTGGCGCGGAAAAAGGCATCCCACTCCTGCACGTTGTCAGTGTGCAGGCAGCGCAGGAGCCGCAACGTTTGGTCCAGCGTGAACAGCTGCGGCTCTTCAGAGAGCCTGGTTTTCAGAGCAGGCGTTTCTCGCCCAGACGTGGCGGCCATTGGCGAAAGACTCCGGTTTCGGCCACGTTGAGCAGCAGCCGGGTATAGGTGTTGATGCTGGCAAATTCGGTGAAAAAGCGGTCCAGCGAATTGGCAAACAAAAAGAGATCACCGTCAGAGACAAAACCCGAGGGATCCAGGGTCAGGTTGAGCGCCCGGCCCCGCAGGAGTCGTCCCCGGAAAAGCCGCTCCTCGCTCCGGGCGGAAAAGTCCTTCACGGCCTGACAGCGCCGCATGGTTGCAGCAGCCAGTTCCGGCGCACTTTCCTCTTCAGGCAGATAGAGTTCCAGAAGCGAGCGCAGGGCTGCAGGCGAGGCCAGCGACAGCAGGTTGGTGTTCAGAAAGGAGAGCAGCCGCCATTGCAGGCTTTCAGCGTTGGGGCGGGGCAGCATGGGCGCAGGGGGGACGATATTGGTAAAGGTAGCCTGGGAGGGCGAGGTATCTGTGGGGCGACACAGGTCGCCGACGCGCAGGCTGTTGGGCAGGCTGTAGTTGCAGCACAGCAGGTCCAGCGACAGGGTGTAGCGTTCCAGCGCCTCCTGACCAGCCTCTGGCCGGTAGATCGGGCTAATCAGATGATCGCAGGACGCATTCTTGCCCGAAGGCCGGTAACGCAGGCTGTACAGGATACCCTTGCTCTCGCTGTCATAGGCGTCATAGGGCGTGCAGGTCAGGGTACGCCCGCCGGGCAAAAGCGCGGTCACGCGGTCAAGGGCCAGGATTTCCAGAAAACGGCGGTTTCCGTCCTGGGGTCGGATGAGATACTCTTCCTGCGTGTGGTCAATGACCAGGGGATCAGAGGCGGTTCGGAACACGTTGGCCACCGGGACCACGTTCAGGGCAAAGCTGTCCGCATCAAATTCCGGCGTCTGGTCTGTGCCGCCCCTGAAACAGAAGTCCAGCTGCAGTGTACTGGCCGACTCGTCGGGGTGGAGTTGCTCCAGTCCCTCAAGCTGCACAAAGAGCAGTTGTTCCGGGAAATGGAAATAGCGCACCAGCTCCATAAAGGCGCGATTGCTGCGACGGCCCGGAGGAAGGCGCAGATCCGTGAGCGGCAGGGCTGCCTGACGCAGGTTGGCCGCAGGCAGGGTCAGACTTTGACTGCCTGCCTGGACCTCCACGTGCTCCAGCCGGGAGAGCAGGGCCAGCAGCCGGTTTGAGGCAGTGGCGTAGTTTCCTGCCAGGTGCAGGGACAGGCTTGTGCCAAGAACCCTGTGCAAAGGGGCCTGGCAGGACAACGTGAGCGTGGTCCGGGCAGAACCGTCGCTGTGGGCTTCGTGCCGGACAGCGGCAACACTCATGGGCAGGATGCGCAGGTCGTGGACAGTGCTGTACAGGCAGGGCACGCCGTCCACCGGGTTGGAGGCGAGCTGGACACCGCAGGGCACATCCAGAACTTCATGAAAACCCGGTTGCAGGGTAAAGCGCACCAAGCTTGTTGAGGGCACTGGCAAGATCGTCTGCGGAAAGACCAGACGGAGCAGCGACTGGATCAGGTCTGGCGCGGTCTGGTCCAGACGTTCGTGCAGACGGCTACACAGCCAGGCAGTGCCTTCCAGAATGCGCTCCACATCCGGGTCGCCGCCCTGGTTCAGGAGCATGGGCGCCAGGGCCGGATACTGACGGGCAAAGGCGCTTGCGCCTTCCCGCAGCATGGTGAGTTGTTCCTTGTAGTATTTGTCCATCCGCAGTCCCGTGTGTCCTTGCAAGCGCTGCTGCACTGGACCAAACTACCTCGACTGCCCTAAACTACCTCGACTGCCCTGTGCAGACGCGGGCTACAGGGCTTTTCTCTGCCAGCGCAGGGCGGCAAGCCCTGGTGATCTGATCTTAATCCAGTTTTTTGTTGATATGCGCGAGCGTAGCTTCCTTGAGCAGACCCCACGCTCCCTTTCCTCCGGGTCTCACAGCCTCTCCACAGGCTGACACCACCTTGTCTGTCTTGTCGCCGGATGGAGAAAAAAGGCGAGGAACGGAAAAAAGCAAGCTGGTTCGCACTTTCCATCCTCGCTCTGAAAGACGGGGATGGAAAGCGCAGCCCGGTCATGGACAGGAGACTAAAAGCTCATATCCTGGAAATGCTCGTGAAAGGGCGTCATGTCGTAGCCGCATTCGCCGCAAAAAAGAGTTCGTTCGCCTTCGGCTTCGCTCCGCTGCTCCACAGGCGTGAAAGAGCCGTCCAGGTTTTGCCGGTAAACGGTGGAGACCAGTACGCTTTCAAGCTGTTCCACAAAATGTGCGCTGTTGCCGCATCTGGGGCAGACGATCTTGCCCAGCGGCTCTCCGACCGGGCGGCGAACAGTGCGCGGCTGCCGTTTCTTGTTGTTTTCAAGCTGGGTCATGCCCTTGTCCTGCGTTCCGAAATTGGGGCCGCTTCTGCGGCGAAAAGAGAAACAGCTGAATTATACTGTAGGAAGCACCTGAAAATCCAGTTTTGCCGCGTCTTTTTGCGCGTCCTGCCCGGTACACTCCAGCTCCTGCCAGTCCACACTCTGCACGATTGCCAGGTCTGGGCCGTGCCGCAGCCAGTCAAGGAGTGCGTCAACAGCGACAGACTTGCCAGCAGCCTCCAGTTCCACCGAACCATCCCGCCGGTTACGCACCCAGCCGGAAAGCCCCAAGCGCCTTGCCTCTTCTTTGGTGGACTGCCGAAAATACACGCCCTGCACCCGGCCTGTCACTTGAGCATGAATGCGCCTATTTGCCATGCTGTACCTCCTGCATCAGTTTGAGAAAGGCGGCTTCGTCCAGAATGGTCAAGCCCAAGCGCTCTGCCTCGACCAGCTTGCTGCCCGGCTTGGCCCCAGCGACCAGATCAGTCACCCGTTTGCTGATGGATGAAGCCACCTGCGCCCCTGCCGCCTTGACCGCCTGTTTGGCCGCGTCACGGGACAGGGAGGAAAGCGTGCCGGTAAAAAGAAAAACCCGACCTTGCAGAGCATCTGCCCTTGCCTGTGTTTTTGCCTGCTGGACCGGACGGATGCGCAGACCAGCGGCAGTAAAACGCTCCAGCAGCGACTGCGTGGCTGGTCTGTGGAAAAACTCCTGCACCGAGCTTGCCACCTCCTCGCCAATGCCGTCCAGTGCCAAAAGCTCGTCCAGAGTGGCGGCTTGCAGGCTCTCCAGCGAGGAAAAATGGGCAGCCAGCAGTTCAGCCGTAACCTCGCCCACGTGCCGAATGCCAAGCGCCATCAGAAAGCGCGACAATTCCACTTCCCGACGCTGCTCAATGGCTGCCAGAACCTTGGCTGCTGACTTCTCGCCCCAACCATCCAACGCTGCCAGAGCAGAGGCTTCCAGCTGGAAAAAGTCAGGTGCATCCGCCACAAGTCCTGCATTGACCAGGGCAGCCACCTGCTTCTTGCCCAGACCCACAATGTCCAGACCACTCTTGCCTGCAAAGTGGATGAGTCGCCGCACAAGCTGGCCGCCGCAGTCAGGATTGACACAGCGAACAGCCACTTCATCCGCCCTGCGCTGGAGGGCCTGCCCGCAGACCGGGCACGCTTCGGGAAAGTGAAGCGCTTCTGCGCTGTCCTCCCGGTTCTCAAGGATGACCTTGACCACTTCCGGGATCACGTCGCCTGCCCGCTGCACCAGAACTGTATCACCCAGACGGATGTCCAAACGCTCCATCCAGTCCTGATTGTGCAGGGTAGCCTTGCGCACCACCACGCCATCAATGCTGATCGGTGTCAGCGTGGCAACCGGAGTAATCACGCCCGTGCGCCCCACCTGAAACTCCACAGCCTCCACACTGGTCCTCGCCTGGCTGGGCGGGAATTTCCAGGCCACAGCCCAGCGTGGCGCGTGCGAGGTCGCGCCCAGGATTTCCTGCTGGGAAAGCGTATCCACCTTCACCACCATGCCGTCAATGTCATAGTCCAGACCGGGCCGCAGTTCCTGAAGTTTGCGATACTGCGCTACCACTTCGTCCTCCGACTTGCACAGCGTGATCAGAGGGTTGACCGGAAAGCCGCATTCCCCCAAAGCCTGCAAGAGCCGGGACTGGGAATCCACCTGCATGGCCTCCGGGTTGCCTGCGCCGTACACGAAAAAGGACAGCGGACGCGAGGCGGTTACTGCCGGATCCAGCTGGCGCAAAGAACCAGCTGCCGCGTTTCGGCAGTTGGCAAAGGGCTGTTCTCCGGCGGCTAGGCGCTTGCGGTTCAGCTCGGCAAAGCCCTTGCGCCGCAAAAAAACCTCACCCCGGACCTGGAGTTCAGGCAGCGCTGCTGCCGGGCCGTGCAGCTTGAGCGGAATGCCTGCCACGGTCTTCAGCTGCGCGGTAATGTCTTCACCAACCAGACCGTCGCCCCGGGTGCTGCCGCTAGTGAACACCCCCTGTTCATACACCAGTTCCACTGCCAGACCGTCCAGCTTGGGTTCTGCCATGAAGGCAGGCTTATCGGGCAGGGCCTTGCGTATCCGGGTCGCAAAGTCCTGCAGTTCTTCCTCATTGAAGATATTGTCCAGACTCAAGAGCGGCTTTTTGTGCCTTACCTGCTGGAAGGCGTCCAGAACCGCGCCGCCCACGCGATGACTGGGCGAATCAGGCGTGACCAGATCAGGAAAGGCGCTTTCCAGATCCACCAGTTCGCGGAAGAGCTGGTCGTATTCAGCGTCAGTGATGAGGGGATCGTCCAGAACGTGATAGCGGTGGGCGTGCAGATGCAGCTCGCGGCGCAACGTCTCCAGGCGCTGCGCCGCCTGCTCGCGGGAAAGGGGCTTACTTGCCATCAATGAGTTTACCTACCTTGGCGATGTTTTCCGGGCTGAGCTCATCGAACATGATCATCACCGCCTCCTTGGGCTTGTTGGCATGGCGGTGCAGGGAGTCGGTGACTTCCTCGGCGATTTTGGCTTTCTGTTCTCTGGTCAGGGTTCCGGCAACGCGAATGTTGACGTAGGGCATGGTTTCCTCCTGGGTGTTGGGTACAATTTTGAAGACAAGGAACCAAGGTTCCGGTATGTATATACCATATTTGCGTGCATCGTCTATGCACTTCTTGGCCGCGTCCAGCGGCCCTTTTTGCTGAATGTTTGCTGAATGGAAGGAGAAATCATGCACATTCTGGTCACCGGTGGAGCCGGATATATTGGCAGTCACACCTGTCTTGAGCTTCTGGAGGCAGGCTACAGGGTCACAGTGGTGGACAACCTCTGCAACTCCAGCCGCATCGCCCTGGACCGGGTGGAGGAACTGACCGGCAAGAGGCTGGACTTTGTGGAGCTTGACCTGCGCGACAAGGAAGACTTACGGCAGGTCTTTGCGCAGAACCCGGACATTGCCGCAGTCATCCACTTTGCCGGACTCAAGGCTGTGGGCGAATCGGTGGAAAAGCCGCTGCTGTACTATCAGAACAACCTGATCGCTACCCTGAACCTCTGCGAGGTCATGCGGGAGGCCGGGGTCTGGCATCTGGTTTTTTCCTCGTCTGCCACGGTCTATGGCACGCCGGAAAAACTGCCCATTCTGGAGGACTTCCCCACCTCGGCCACCAATCCCTATGGCCGCACCAAACTGATGATTGAGGAGATACTGCAGGACCTGTCGCTGGCTGAACCGCGCTGGCAGATGGTCTTGCGGCGTTACTTCAACCCTGTGGGCGCACACGAAAGCGGGCGCATTGGCGAAGACCCCCAAGGCATTCCCAACAACCTCATGCCCTATATCACGCAGGTAGCCGCAGGCAAGCTCAAGGAACTGGCCGTGTTCGGCAAGGACTACCCCACGCCGGACGGCACTTGCATCCGCGACTTCCTACACGTGGTGGATCTGGCAAAGGGCCATGTTTGCGCCCTGAAGCACACGGCAAACAAGGCAGGCGTCTCCATTTACAATCTGGGCACGGGCAGGGGCAGTACGGTGCTGGAAATGGTGAACGCCTTCATGGCTGCCACAGGCGTGCAGATTCCCTATCACTTTGCCCCGCGCCGGGCAGGTGACGTGGCTGCCTGCTATGCCAACGCTTCCAAGGCGGCGAGGGAACTGGACTGGAAGGCGGAATACGGCATTGAGGATATGTGCCGCCACGCCTGGAACTGGCAGAAAAACAACCCTGACGGCTATCCGAAAGCCTGATCCATGCAAAGGAGCATCGCATCATCATGAGCGCAAAACTGATTCGCGGCAAGGAGATTGCCGCAGACATACGGCAAGAATTGGCTGCCAAGGTGCAGCGCCTCAAGGAAAAGGGGCTTGTGCCCGGATTGGTCACGATTCTGGTGGGAGAAGACCCGGCTTCCCAGTCCTATGTGCGGGCCAAGAACCAGACCGCTCACGACCTGGGCATCCACTCGGAGCAGCGCACGCTTCCTGCCAGCATCCCGGAAGCCGAGCTGCTGGCCCTGATTGCCGACTACAACGCCAATCCGGCCATTCACGGCATTCTGGTGCAGTTGCCCTTGCCGGACCATATCAACACAGACCGCGTTCTGGAGTCCATCCTGCCGGAAAAGGATGTGGACGGCTTCCATCCGGTGAATGTGGGCCGGATGCTCTTGGGCCAGCCCTGTCTTTTGCCCTGTACGCCTGCGGGTATTCTTGAACTGCTTTTGCGCAGCGGCGTGCAGACCCAGGGCGCGGAGGTCGTGGTTGTGGGGCGTTCGAACATTGTGGGCAAGCCGGTTGCCAGTCTGCT
>CAMNHX010000064.1 GCA_946539945.1 uncultured Desulfobulbus sp.
GTTGTGCAACAATTTTTTGTTGTTTCTTCATCAATTTCTGTCTATTCATGATATTACTCCTCTTATATCTGAAAGAATGTTGAAAAAACTGCTGTATTCTGTTCTTTTTTATATTCCTCAAAAACGCAACCCACAGGCAGGCGCGACTTCTCCTTCTGCCTGCATATCTGCGTATTCCGGGTGACGCCGCAGAAAGGTCTGGGTGTAACTGCACTGGGGTCGCACCTGCTTGCCAGCAGCCCTCGTGTCATCCAAGGCAAAGCGGGTGAGCTTGCCTGCAAGGCTCTTGCCGCGCAGCGCTTCAGGAACAAAGGTGTGCGTGAAAACCCGCACACCCTCTGCCTCCTCGTACTCCAGAACCGCAACTGAACCTTCTGCTTCCAGTTCGTAGCGCCTCTGGTCAGGATTGTGTTGCAGCTTCATGCCTCCTCCGCCTCCACGGGATCAGAGGTGGGCAGCGGCGCATCGCCTGTTGGCATCCCAAGCGCCTGCCGCAGTTTTGTATCAAGCTCAAGCATAAGTTCCGGATGGTCCTTCAGGTACTTCTTGGCATTTTCCCGGCCCTGACCAATGCGCTCGTCATTGTAGCTGTACCAGGCGCCGCTCTTGTCAACCAGGCTGTTTTCCACAGCCAAATCCAGCAGATCGCCAGAGCGGGAAACGCCCTCACCGTACACAATGTCAAACTCCGCCTGCTTGAAGGGCGGTGCAACCTTGTTTTTCACCACCTTGGCCTTGGTCTGGCTGCCGATAACGTCCTGACCCTCCTTCAGTTGCGTGGTCTTGCGGATGTCAATGCGGATGGAACTGTAAAACTTGAGCGCATTGCCGCCCGTGGTGGTCTCCGGGTTGCCGAACATCACCCCGATCTTCATGCGGATCTGGTTGATGAAGATCACCACGGTATTGGTCCGGTTGATCAGACCCGTGAACTTGCGCATGGCGTGCGACATCAGCCGGGCCTGCAGACCCACGTGCTGATCACCCACATTGCCATCGATTTCCGCTCTGGGAACCAGGGCTGCCACCGAGTCGATCACAATCACGTCAATGCCGCCGCTGCGCATGAGGATTTCCGTAATCTCCAGGGCCTGCTCGCCGTAGTCTGGCTGGGAGATGAGCAAGTTGTCCACATCCACGCCCAGACGCGCCGCATAACTGGTGTCCAGCGCGTTTTCCGCGTCAATGAAGGCCGCATTGCCGCCCCGACGCTGGGCCTCGGCAATGACGTGCAGGGCCAAAGTGGTCTTTCCTGAAGCTTCAGGACCGTAAATTTCCGTGATCCGACCTCGCGGCAGACCACCCACGCCCAAGGCCAGATCCAGGGAGAGTACACCCGTGGGAATGACCGGGATGTTTTCCCGCTCGTTGGACCCCAGGCGCATGATGGAGCCTTTGCCGTATTGCCGCTGAATCTGGGCAATGGCGTTTTCCACACTTTTGAGGCGGTTTTCCTGAAGTTCTGTGCGTTCAGTCATATCTGTTGTCTCCAGTGTTCATGAAGGGAAAGAGCCTGTGGTCTGCCGGTCTCTCCAAGACCCGCGTTCAGGGCGCAGCAAAAAACTCAAGAATGGGCAAGAAAGTGGCGCAGCATATCCAGCGCCCGCTGCATGGTTTGCTGCTGGATTTCCTGACGGGAACCGTGCAGGGAAAGGCGCTGCACCTGTGGCGTGTCCAGACCTTGCGCGGCAAGCCCCAAAAAGATTGTGCCCACCGGCTTTTCAGGAGAGCCGCCGGACGGCCCGGCAATGCCGGTCACAGCCAGCGCCAGATCACCACCCAGATGCGCCAAAGCGCCCTTGGCCAGGGCTGTCGCGCACTCTTTGCTGACCGCACCAAAGTCGGCCAGAAGCGCGGCAGGCACACCCAAAAGCTGCTCTTTCAGACGGTTGGAATAGACCACCACGCCGCCTTCAAACCAGTGGGAACTGCCGGGAATGGCGGTCAGGCTGGAGGCGATCAGCCCGCCGGTGCAGGATTCGGCCAGCACCAGACGCAGACCGCGCTGCTCCAGAAGGCGTCCCAGGCATTCGGGCAGGGTGTCGCTGTTTTCGCCAAACAGGGTTGCGCCCAAGGCTGAACGGATAAGCGTGTCTGCCTCGGTAAAGAGTTGGGCATTCTGAACTGCGTTTTCTGTGCGCACAGTCAGGCTCACGTCCACTGCCGCGTCAACCGGATAATAGCCGATCTGCAGGCCGGGTCTGCCTTCCAGCGGTTTGAGGCGGGCGTTGATGTCCAGTTCAGGCAGACCGATGCTGTGGTAGAGGTGTTGGCGCACCGGTGGTTGAGGAAAGCGGCGGGTCAGTTCAGGAATGAGCTTTTCGGACAGCAGAATGGCCATCTGCGAAGGCACGCCGGGCAGAAACCAGAGCGGCTTGCCCTGATACTCCAGAAGATACCCGGCCATACGGCCCTGCAAGTCCAAAGGTTCTGCGCCTTCCGGCAGGACAGCAAAGCGGGCGAAGCGGGCAAAGTCACCTTCCCGTCCCTGGGCAGCCAGATAGTCCCGAAGTCGCGCCTCCAGAACCGGATGGCTGACCGTTTTCAGACCCAGGGCGCGGGCAGCGGCGGCAGTGGTCAGATCGTCGTCCGTGGAACCAAGACCACCTGTCACCAGGACAAAGTCGGCCCGGCTGATCGCGGTGCGCAGGGTAGCGCCGATCAGCTCCGGGTTGTCGCCAATGCACTGCATGACCGCAAAATCGTAACCCAACAGAAACAGTTCCCGGGCTGCCAGACGGCTGGTGCTGTTGGCAACCCTGCCACAGGTCAGCTCGTCGCCTATCGCTATGATTTCGCCAGCAATACGTGTTTGCATGTCTCTTCTCTCCGTGAATTGCGGCGCAGTGTACACGTTTCCCGCGACAGGCTCAAGCCCCTGTTTCCAGCTTGCCAAGGAGTCCCGACTCCTCTGCTGCTGTCAGGCGCACAGCAAGCACAGAGTTGATCAGCGTTTCTGGTCCGGCAAAGCGCACGGGCAGATAGTTTTCGCTGAAGCCCTCCAGAAGACCCGGCTTCAGACAGCGCTCTGCCAGCACCTGCACGCGCCTGCCCAGATTGGCCTCGTAAAAACGACGGCGCAGACGGGCATCCAGCTCGTGCAGGAGTGCGGCCCTCTCTGCCTTGACTGATTGGGGCAAGTGATCGGGGAGGGAAGCGGCTTTGGTTCCGGGGCGTTTGGAGTAGGGAAAGACGTGCAGAAAGCTGACCGGCAAAGACTCCAGAAAGGCGCGGGTACTGGCAGCCTCAAGCCCTGTTTCGCCGGGAAAACCTGTAAGCACGTCGCAAGCAATGCCTGCCAGCGGGAAGCGTTCGTGCAGCAGGTTCAGCTTTTCGGCAAAGTCAGCTGTCCGGTAGCGGCGGCCCATGAGCGCCAGAATACGGTCTTCGCCGCTTTGCAGGGGCAGGTGAAAGTGGGGCATGAAGTTGGGTGTGGCACTGGCAAAATCCAGAAAGTCCTGATCCACCTCGGTGGGTTCCACAGAACTCAAACGGAAGCGGATGGCTGGAAAGTCAGCGCAAAGCCGGGCCAGTAGAGAGACAAGATTTTCCCCCTCCTTGAGGTCCAATCCGTACCTGCCCACGTTGATGCCTGTAACCACGATTTCCCGGTATCCGGCCCTGGCAAAGAGCGCGGCCTGCTGCAGGACCTGCGCCCTGGACAGACTGCGGCTGCGCCCCCGCGTATAAGGCACGATACAGTAGGAGCAGAAGTTGTTGCAGCCGTCCTGAACGCGCAGAAAGGCACGGGTATGGCCGGGAAAGCTCTGGACAGGCAGGGCGAACACCTCTTTTTTTTCCGCCATAGGCAGCAGGCGAGGCGCGGGAATCTGTCCTAGCGCCACAGCCACGAGCTGCTCCTTGTGACTGTTACCGATCAGCAGAATGCGTGGATCAATCTGATGGAGTGTGTCAGCCTCGGCCTGGGCGTAGCAGCCTGTGACCACGATCCGGGCCTGGGGATTGCGGCGCAGTGCGGCTCGGACGCTCTGCCTGGACTGCTGTCCAGCCCGCCCTGTGACTGCGCAGGTGTTGATGACATAGATGTCGGCCTGTTCGCGGGCTGCAACCAGGGTGCAGCCCGCAGCACGGAAGGCGTTGTCCAGCGCGGCAGATTCCACCTGATTGACCTTGCAGCCCAAGGTCAGAATGGCAACACGGAGAGTCATGGTTTTGGGGTGAGCGGAACGCTCCGCCTGACAAAGGCACTAAAACGGCAGGATCCAGGACAGGAGCGCTGCAATGCCCATGCAGACCGGAATGGTCAGCACCCAGGCGATGACAATGTTCTTGACAATGTTCAGGTTCAAGGCCCGATGCCCCTTGGTGGAACCCACTCCCATGATGGCTGTGGAAATGATGTGGGTCGTGCTGACCGGCATTCCGAAGTGGGAGGCGGTCAGGATCACTGTGGCTGAAGCGGTTTCTGCGGCAAAGCCGTGTACCGGCTTCAGCTTGATCATTTTGTCGCCCATGGTGCGGATGATGCGCAGACCGCCGGACATGGTCCCGAAACCCATGGTCAAGGCGCAACCAAAGATCACCCAGACCGGAACCTCAAAGTTTTCCAGTGCGCCGTAACTGAACAGGGCCAAAGTGATGATACCCATGGTTTTCTGGGCATCATTGCTGCCGTGGCTCAAGGCCATGATGCCAGAAGACACCAGTTGCAGCTTGCGGAACCAGGCGTTGATCACATAGGGTCTGGCGCGGCAACTGAACCAGAGAATCAGGACCATGGCCAGAAAGCCGATACCAAAGCCCAGAACAGGCGAGGTCAGCATGGGCGCGATCACCTTTTTGGCCAGACCGTCCAGCAGAACCACGCCAAAGCCTGCCTTGGCAATGGCCGCGCCAATCAGACCGCCAATCAGGGCGTGGGAGGAACTGGAGGGAATGCCCAGATACCAGGTGATCAGGTTCCAGATGATTGCGGCCAACAGGGCGCACAGGATCACACCCTGGGTCACGATTTCGGTTTCCACCAGTCCCTGACCAATGGTTCCTGCCACGTGAGTACCCAGAAAAGCGCCCACAATGTTCAGGGAACCTGCGTAGATCACGGCAGCACGGGCGCTCAACACCTTGGTGGATACTACTGTGGCGATGGCGTTCGCAGAATCGTGAAAGCCGTTGATAAATTCAAACACCAGTGCGGTGGCAATCACCACCAGAAGCAGAATCATGAGAGTCCTTTGTGCAAGAGCCGCCCGCAGGCCTAGCTGTGTTTCAGGGAGATGGTGACGATCATGTCGGCAATGGCGGAGCAGATGTCCAGGGCATTTTCAATGCCCTTGTAGATGGCGCGCCACTTCAGCACCTGCAGCGCGTCATACTTGCCGGAAAAGAGGTCTTCGGTGGCTGAATAGAGCAGGTCGTCGCCTGTGCTTTCAATCTCCTGGATACGGGCGCTGCAGGCAGAAACCTCCTTCACAGGCGCACCGTTGCGCAACAGGGCCACCAGTTTGCGCAGCTCCTCGGCAGAAGTGCTCAACAGGTCAGACTGCTGGAGGATGAGTTCGTTGTAGTCGTCAATCTGGTAGATGCGCAGGTTGACACAGGCTTTCAGGATGACCTTGGTTGCCTTGTAGAGCTTGGCTGCGATAAGCTGGATGTCTTCGCGGTCAATCGGGGTGATGAAGGACTCGTCCAGGAGGGTCAGGCAGCGGGTCTGGACTTCAGAGGCGCGTTTTTTGTAGGCTTTGGCCTGCGCCAGACAGTCTTCCCGTTCCTTGGGGTCTGAATGGACGATCTGGTAAAAGAGGTAGGCAGACAGCTGGCAAACTTCCGCGCCCTCTTCAAAGTGATCGTAAAACCTGTTTTCAGGCGGCGGCAGAATTTTGGCAAGAAAACCGAGACGCATGAATTCTCCTTTTTCTCGCAATGTCGTCAACTCAAGAGGCTGTGCAGGGCTGTCTGCAAAGCGCGGCAAGGGAGGTCAGTCTTGCAAAACAGCGGTGAGGCGGAACCTTCCTCTGGCAGCGCTTGCACTACCGCCTCCCTCAAAGGCGGACAGCTTGAAATGCCACTGTGCGGCAGGTTGACGACATTGCCATTTTCTGGGGATAGTCTTTCAGTGGCTGTGCAGTTGAAAAAAAACCGCCCTTACAAACCAGATTCAGGCTGTTTTGCAAACTGTTTTTTCCGGGTATAGAAGCGGGAACGGTGCGCTGCATCCGGTTCAGGGCTGCGGCATCCGTTTCCGCAGGAGTGTGCCAGGCTGGAGACCAAGAAGCGGCGGCTCGCTTTCCAGAACAACAAGCTGGTTGGGTCTGGTCTGCGTGAGTTCTGCGCCCTCCCTACTTGCCGCGTCTTTTGGGTCTGCGGCAAGCAGCCGGGTCACGCGCAGGATCTGCGGCGCAAGGCGTCCGGGCAGGAGGCATTCCAAGGTGTCGCCAACCGCAAAGGTGGAGCGCGTTTCCAGAGTCAATGGCGTGGTTTGGCGGACAATGCCTGCAGGCACAGCGCTTTGCTCCAGCCGCGTACTCTGGTGCAGCATGGCAGTAGCATCCGGCGCATCCACGAAAAAGTTGTCTGTATGGCCCCGGGTTCCGATGGCTGACAACTCTGCCAAAAAAACCGGGGGCAGGCTCAACCTCGCCACCTCCTCCCTGTCCGCGCCTTGTCTGACCTGGGCGGCAATCCAGTCCAGGGCTTGGCGATAGAGATGCACGGTCTGCGCCACATAGCCCGCTGACTTCATGCGGCCTTCAATCTTGAGCGCATCCACGCCTGTAGCCACGAGTTTGGGCAGGTGTGGAAGCAGGCACAGGTCCCGCGAGTTGAAGACGTAAGCACCGCGCCTGTCCTCCTCAATGGGGAAATACTGGCCGGGTCTTTTCTCTTCTACCAACGCATAGGAGTAGCGGCAGGGTTGGGCGCAGTCGCCCCGGTTGGCGTCGCGTCCTGTGAAATAGGTGCTGAGCAGACAGCGACCTGAATAGGAGATGCAGATCGCGCCGTGAACAAAGACCTCAAGCCCGCAGGACACAGCAGCCCGGATTGCCGTGATTTCGGCCAGCGACAGTTCCCGGGCCAGATTCAGCCGCGCCAGGCCCTGCCCTGCCCAAAAGGCAGCGTGTTCTGCGTTGGTGACATTCATCTGGGTGGAGAGGTGCAGGGGCAAATCCGGCACAAGCCGTCGCGCCAGCCGGAGAACCCCGGGATCCGCCACAATGCAGGCGTCCACCCCTGCATCCCGCATGAGGGCCAGCGTATCCGCAAGGCCGGGCAGATCAGCGTTGTGGGCAAAGATGTTGACCGTGGCATAGACCTTGACCCCATGTTCATGGGCAAAGGCCACACCTGCGTACAGATCAGCCTTGTCAAAGTTCGCGGCCCTGGCCCGCAGACTGTGCTGCTTTGCGCCCAGATACACTGCATCCGCACCGTACAGCACAGCGGTTTTGAGCTTTTCCAGATTGCCAGCCGGGGCCAGCAGTTCGGGGAGTGTGAAGGGGTTCATCCGGTATTCGGCGTCTTCTCTCCGGCATTTATGCCGGAGAGAAGACGCCTCTCCATGTTGGGTGTTGTTACTCCGGCAAGCAAACACTTGTTTCTTGTTTCTTCAATGTCATTTTGAGGCTGAAGAATCTCATGCAGAATACCGGAATGACGGCAGGAGATGGACTTTTACCGCTTCGCTGGAAGACTTCAGACGGGACCTCTCGCGCCTTCTTGTATCGCCAGCACGGGTCTTCGGTATAACCACAGTCAACCGTTCTGCAAAACTTACGCAAACCTGATCAAATCTATCCAAACGTGATCGG
>CAMNHX010000065.1 GCA_946539945.1 uncultured Desulfobulbus sp.
TTGAAAATTCTATAGTTCCTGTTATATTACCTTTTATATTTTCAACAGTTTTCGCCATTGTCATTATCGAACCTTCACGTAAACGGCGAATGTATATTTTCTCCCCTCTATGAGAAACTCTCTTTGCTTTCAGCATCAACTCTACTGTGAATAATTCATCTTCATGGTAAATCCCTTCATAAAATTCTATTTCACTCTCTTCGAGAAACGAGTGCTTTATCAGATAAAGCCATACTTGCGGAAAAAAATCAGTGTTTTTTATAAATTGCGTAAACAGTTCTTCTCCTGTTACAATATTTTCATATTTTCTCTTTCTTATATTAAGTTTTCTATCCTTATATTTTTTCTCAACAATTTCATTATCAAAAATTCTCTCCATATCAAAATACAAGATATCCAGATTATTATTTGATATTTCATTATATAAATATAGGAGAGAATTCTCCCTGATCATGTCATCACTATCAAGAAAAAGAATATACTCACCACATACCAATGACAATCCTCTATTCCTCGATTCTGATATCCCTGAATTGTTCTGGGTAAAAACCTTGACTCTTGGGTCTCTTTCGGAGAACTCCTCTAATATCTGCAAACTCTTGTCAGTCGATCCATCATCAACACAGATAACTTCAATATCATTCAAGTCTTGATGAAGCAAGACACTCTCAAGACATGGTTTTAGCCATGATTCTACATTATAAACAGGAATAACCACTGAAATCTTGCATTGATGTATCATATAAGTATAACCTCAATTTCCTGGGTATTTTGTAGTTGAAATTCTACAGATCCGCAGCGGTTGTTTCCCTTTTCAACAGAGTGATATGATTCTAGAGTATTTCCATTTTGTCCTTTTACGACTTTCCCGTTTCGTTGGAAAGCCTGAAGCGCGAAGCGCTGATTTTGCAGTGCGAAGCACGGCAAAAGTCAATCTCTTGAAGAATACCGGGAAGGTGGCAGGAGATGGACTTTTACCGTGCTTCGCATTGAAAAGTCGCTTCGTTCAGCATGACATAAAAAGTGAAAACGGAATTGCTCTATCGTTCAGAATGGCTTGGGGTTTGTGCAAAGCCCATGTGCCTGTTATACAGAAAAAAGGCCGTGCAGTTATGCACGGCCTTTTGAAAGGAGACGCAACGCCACTCCTCTTACACCGCTTCAATCTTGAACACATCCACAGCGGCGCGTAGCTCGCTGGCCGTGTTGTTCAAAACAGACATCAAACGGTTGGTTTCCTGCGTGCTATTGGCTGTCTTGGTGCTGACCTCGCCAACCGCCACCATACTCTCCACAATCACCACAGACTTTTCTTCCTGATCCGCAGCAGACTGGGAAATGGACTGGATCAGTTCGGCAAGCTGGTTGGAAACCGTCTCAATCTCCTGCAGCTTGACATACGCACCATCAGAGAGTTGGGAACCCTGCACCACCTTGCTGATGCTCTCGTCCATGCGCTTGCCCGCATCCTTAATTTCAGCCTGGATGCTCTTGATCAGGGTGTCAATCTGCTTGGTCGAGTTGCTGGAGCTTTCAGCCAGACGCTGAACCTCTTCAGCAACAACCGCAAAGCCGTGTCCGGCCTCGCCAGCCATGGCCGCCTGGATGGAGGCATTCAGGGCCAGAATGGAGGTGCGGTCGGCGATATTGTTGATGATCTCAACAACGTTGCCGATTTCCATGGAGCTTTCGCCCAGACGCTTGATCGAGCGGGCGGTCTCGTTGATCTGATCGCGGATCTCGTCCATGGCGCGGTGGGTCTGTTCTACCGCTTCAGCGCCAGCGCGGGCGTTGGCTTGGGAAATCTGCGACACCTGCGCCGACTGGGCCGCGTTTTTCGCAACCTGGCGGATGGACTCGGCAATGCCGTGAATGGCCGCAATGGTCTCGTTGACCTGCTGGCTCTGCTCCATACTATGCACAGCCAGTTCAGAGGTCAGGGCAGACACGTCTGCAGCAGTCTTGTCCACAGCGTTGCTCGCGCCCTTTACCTGCCGCACGATGCCGCCAAACTGCTCGGCCATGGTGTTGACCGAATCCGCCAGAGCGCCGGTCACGTCTTCAGTCACTTCAGCCCGCACGGTCAGATCGCCTTCAGTCAGCTCGTCAATTTCCAGCATGAGCTTCATAAAGGATTCCTGCAGCTTTTCCTGATCATCCTGCGACTGGATCATGGTGGTCATGTTGTCCAGCATGGCGTTCAGGGAGGACGCCATGATGCCCAGTTCATCCTGGGTAACCACCTCGGTACGGGCATCGAAGTTGCCGATGCCCAGTTCACCCAGAAGCGTCATGATCTTGTCAATCTGGTTGGTCAGGCCACGGGAGATGATCCAGGCCAGAAACACACCCAGAAGAACTGCCACCAGCGTGGCAAAGACAATGGCAAAGGTCATGAAGGACCGGGAGGACTGCAGCTGCCGCCCAATATTGGTCTGCTTGGCCATGGCCCCGTCCATAACTGCCTTGAGCGCAGGATTGGTCTGGGTGATCGCCTGATCAAGCGCCTCGAACTGGGTGTCAATAACCTTGTTGGCCTTTTGCAGGGCCTCAAAGTCCTGTATGAATTGGGCGACCTGTTTTTTGAAGACGCCCTGTTGGACAGCGGCAGCGGTGCGCAGGAAGGTAGCGGCCTCTTCCTGAACATCCTGTGCGTGTCCACTGTCAGACTTGAGCAGGTAGAGATAATAGCTTTCCACAAAACGGTGAAACTGGTACACCACGTCCGCCGGGATCCCGCCAGCCTTGACGTTTTTCTCCATCTGCTTCAGTGAGGCTTGCAACTTGTCCAGCAGACCAGAATCCTGGGCAAATTTCTGATCCAGCGCATCGATAGTGGCAAAAAAATCCTGGGCGTAGCTGTTCACCGCTGCCAGGGCCTTGGCGTTCAGATTCTTCTGCTCCTCTTCAGCCAGTTGCGACATCTGGTTCAGGGTATTCTGCGCTTCAGTGAACGCTGTCTTGAAACGGGGAATATGTACGGCCTTGGCCTTTTGCGGTTCTCCGGCTGCGTAGATGTGACGGCAGGTGTCTTCCTCCCGTGCCATCCAGTCCACCTGGGTTTGCGCCTCAAGGCTCAAACCGACCAGCTTGCTCTGGACATTAAGCATCCTGTCCAGCTTTCTGCCGGAAACGCCCAAGCCAATCAGGGCAACCAGGGCTACCAGCAAGGTCATGGCAAGAATGACCAGAAAGCCAACCAGAATTTTGCCGCGAATGCTCAAGCCGCCTGTGAGCCTTGAAAGCAGATCCGTACCGCCTCCAAGGATCGCCTGCTCCTCTACCTGTTCTCCAAGCCGCTCTTCCATTGTTCCTCCATCATTGTCTGCCAGTTCTGTGCGCTGTCCCAGTGCAGTTTGGCCTTACTTCTTCATATAGGCATCAATGCCTTCTTCGCGCCACACTTTGAGCGTTTTTTCATCTTTGGGATTGATTTTGACGCCAAGAGCATTCACTGGCACCGAATGTTTTTGTTGAATGGCAATCCAGTTCTTTTTGATTCGTTCATCCAATGGCATCCTTCACTCCTCCGTGAGCCTGCGCTCACCATTCGCGACATTCTGTCCTGCCGTATTCTGGCTGCACCCAGCGATGCAAAGATTCATGCCTTTTTTTCCTGTGTGGCGTCCTGCGCCTGAAAACGGAAGGTTCCCAGGACAATGGCGTCAAAATCCATCAGCACTGCCCGGTGCTCGCGCACCTGAAAAAAGCCCAGTTCCAGTCCCTGTCCGTCAAAGGATGGCGGTGCCTGCAAGGGCGGAAAGGGACCTGCGGCATCCCGGTCCGTCAGCTTGAAGGTGAGTACGTTTCCAGAACAGGTCATGGCCAGTCGCAAGAATTCTCCACTTGCCGCGTCGGTTTGTCCAGTACGAATCACCAAAATCTGGCGTATTGGGGCATTTTTTTTGCGTTCCGTGCCGCCGCCACAGAGCAGATCCACGTCAACAACCGGAATCAGGGTGTCGTGCCGCAAAATACATCCCAGCAAATAGGGAGGACTGAAAGGAACCGGATACAGCCGGGTAGAATGCCCCACTACCTCGACCACCTGGTTCTGGGTAAACAGACAGCCCCACGCTTCACCTTCCTGCTGGCCCACAGTCAGGGGCAGCAGAAAAAAACGCCGGAGCAGCGCCGCATTGTCGTTTCTCATCTTTTTTGCTGCATCAAGAGCTTTTTTTTGCGCAAGTAGGCGATCTTGTCTGTGGCCCGGATCAGTTCGCCCGGGTTGAGCTGCATGACCGCCTCGTTTCCGTTGACCAGCAGACCGGGGAGCATTTGGTGTGAAATCGCGCCAAAGGCAGCCGGCAGAGGACGCAGGGTGTCAGACCGGATGGCGCAGACCCGACCTGGGCCGTGCATGGGCAGAGCCAGCGTCCGGTCCTCGTGGCGCAGCACCAGAAAGTGATCTGGGGTCGTGTTCTCTGGCTGTGGCCAGTTCAGCAACAGTTCCAAGGGACACAGTTCCACAGTTTCACCCCCTGCTTCCCGCAGCCAGACCCGGCCCTGCTTTTTTTCCAGTGTGCAGGGCTGATCCACAACTTTCTCCACAACCTCCTGCTCAAACAGACACCAAAAACCGCAGAGTTGCGCCAGAAAGACCTCTTTCACTGTACCGCCTCCCTTTGCCGCGTACTGGACTCACTGCGCTGATGCCCTGTGAGACGCAAGACAGCGTTGACAAAGTCTTCGTCCTTGGGCGGCTTGTTCAAAAAGACCGAAGCGCCCAGTTCCATCGCCTTGTTGCGGTGTTTGTCCGATGTTCTCGAAGTCAGCATGATCACCGGAATGTCCTTGTGATCCTGCAGGTTGGCTTTCAGGGCCAGAAATTCAAAGCCGTTCATTCTGGGCATTTCCACGTCAAGCAGGATGCAGTCAGGCTGGACTGCATCCAGCTGCTCAAAGGCATCCTGGCCGTCCTTGGCTTCAACCGGGACCCAGCCGTGACTGGTCACCAAGCGGCTCATGACGCGGCGGATGGAAATAGAGTCATCCACGATCATGACAGTCAGGGCCTTGGGTTTGGCCTCCTTCCTGACTTCAAGTTCAGGCTGCTCCTGCTGCCTGTAGGCTGTCAGCAACTCTGCCATGTTCAGCAGCGGAATGACCGTGCCGTCACCCATGACTGCCGCACCCGCAATGCCGGTCACAGCACGCAGATGGTTGCCCAGTCCCTTGAGCACCACTTCCTTCTGCCCGGTAATGTGCGGGATGCGGATGCCTGCCAGTTCGCCCTCTACCGCGATGGTGAATACCAAAGGCTCCACGTTTTCCTGCTCTTCAAGGATAACCTGGCGGCGCAACAGGAGCGGCAGGCTGTAGAGTGGTGTTTGACGCCCCTCGCGCAGGAAACTGTGGCCGTCCGGGGCAATGCTGGCAGCCTCGATGCGGTGGATGTCCAGAATTTCATTCAGGGCAATGCCGTAGGTAACACCCTCAAACTCCACCAGGAGCGCCCGGACCACGCCCAGGGTCAGGGGAACCCGGATGGTAAAGGTCGTGCCCTGTCCCGGCTTCGTGTCCACGGCAATTGTGCCCTGCAAGTCATGGACATTTTGCTTGACCACGTCCATACCCACGCCACGCCCGGAAATCTGGGTGATGACTTTCTGGGTGCTGAAGCCCGGACTGAAGATCAGCTCAATCAGCTCCTTCTCGTCCATGCTGTCCACCGCATCGCCCACGGTCTGCCGGGCCTTGTCGCGGATGGAGTTGATATTGATGCCCTTGCCGTCGTCACTGTAGCGCACCACCACATGATGGCCTTCGCGTGCGCCTGCGATCCTGATGGTAGCAATGGGCGGCTTGCCGCTCGCCTCGCGTTCTGCCTGGTCTTCAATGCCGTGGTCCACCGAGTTGCGCACCAGGTGCATGAAGGGGTCTGCCAGCTTTTCCCAGATGACGCGGTCCAGCTCAACCGTATCGCCTTCCATGGTCAGGCGCACGCGCTTCTGCAACCTGACTGCCGCGTCGCGCATGGTGCGGGAAAGACGCGGGGTCAGGATGGACATGGGGCAGAGGCGGGCGTGCATCATCTGGACCTGTAACTCGCGCACTACGCGATGCTGGCGGTTGATGTCCACACCCAGCCCGCTGTGGATGGTTTCCAGATTGGTGTGCAGAGAGGCCACGTCAACAGCTGACTCGTTGAGGGCGCGGATAATCAGGTTGAGCTGGGTATAGTGATCCAGCTCCATGGCGTCAAATTCAGCCAGACTGGTATCGCCCTGGATTTCCTGCCGGGTCTGTTCGAGGCGGTCAAAGTGAAAGGAAAGCTGGTCAAGCGCCTTGACCTCGAACTTGGTTTCAAGCTCCAGGGCAATGTCTTTCAGGCGGCGGACCGTCAAGTCCAGTTCTTCCAGTGCCCCCTGGAACAGCCCCATGTTCCGCTCAAAGCCGCTGACACCTACCAGAAGCTCGTTGGCCAGGTTGATGAACTTGTCAAGCTGGCTCTGCTGAATGCGGATGGTTTTGGCTGCCTCGCTTGCAGCAGCAGGCGTTTCCTGGGGTGGAGCAGCCTGTTGCTTCAGATGCGCACGGCGCTCTCCGGGCAACTTGACGGCAGCAGACGCTGCTTTGGTGGGTTCCTGCGTCGCTGCCGCCCCTGTTTTTTTCGGCGGTTCCGCGCTTTGCGTCACCTTGGAAACAGCCTGTTTGGCGAGACGTTCCGGCGGTTTGATAGCCTCCAGCTTGTCGCAGACGTTGTCGATCCGGTCCCAGTTCACCAGGTCCGGGTCTTCCAGAAGCAGACCCAGAACGTCTACCGCGTCGCCAAGGGCGTCTGTCAGGGCGGCGTTCACTGGCAGGGCCTTGGTCTGCACCCATTGCAACACCTCGACCACTTTGCCGGTATAGGCGCTGACATCGCCGTTGCCCAGGATCAGGGCATCCCTGCGCAGCGCCTGTACCTGTTCCAGGATTTTGGCAAGTTCCTCTGCCGCCTCCCCGGAAAGCGGGAGCTTGTCCGCAATCATGGTGTTCAGCCGCTGCACGGACTGGTGCAGGTTTGCCACATACACGTCAGCATTGTCCGCAAAGTTCCGACGCAACAGGGCAAGCTCCGGTTCGGAGAGTTGGGGGGACTCTTCGTCTGTACCGACTTTTTCCTCCTTTCCAGAACTCTGTGCCGTCAGAGGCGGAGAGGTCTCGCCACTTGCCTCTGCCAGCCGGACAAAAATGTCCTGCTGCCGACCTGCCTCCACAGAAGTCGGCTCTTCAACAATGGAACCCAGAAGATCAACGGATTCAGCCAGCAACGAAACCTGATCCGGGCTGATCTCCTGTGCCTTTTCAAAGAGCCAGTCGAGGTAGTCCTCTACCTTGTGGGCATAGCTGGAAATATCGGTAATGCCGATAACCGCAGACGCACCCTTGATGGTATGCACTGCCCGGCGGATGGTGCGCACCTCTTCGCGCAAAGTCTCGTCCATGGGCAGGGTTTCCGTGACCCGCCCTTCCAGCGCCTGCATGGACCGGCTGAGTTCCTGCAAATGCTCGTCTGCCTCTTCCATGAAGCCTTCGCGCAACATTTGCAGTTCTTCTGCACTGAACATGGCAGTGGAAGCCGTGCTGCCCGTATCCATTGCCGTGTCAGCCTCTGGTTCCGGAGACGCGGGCGTGACAGTGGGCGCTGCCTTGGGAGCGCCTGCACCTGTCATGCCTTCCTGCAAGCGGGCCAGTCCCCCGTCCACAAGGGAGGCCTCATAGCTGTCCGGTCGGCGGACCAGCGCTTCAAACTGATCCAGAACCTGT
>CAMNHX010000066.1 GCA_946539945.1 uncultured Desulfobulbus sp.
TGTATCAGACTGAACTTTCCTGATTTCTTGTGTGAGGAGGAGACCATGCCGACTGGCAAAGTCTATCTGGTGGGCGCAGGCCCGGGCGATCCGGGGCTTTTGACCCTGCGCGGCAAGGCGCTTTTGCAGCGGGCTGAAGTGGTGGTGTACGACTATCTTGCCAATCCCAGGCTCTTGCACTTTGTGCCCAAGGATGCGGAACTGATCTACGCGGGCAAGAAAGGCGGTGGTCTGCACGCCTACACGCAGGAGGGCATCAACCGGCTTCTGGTGGATCGCGCCAAGGCGGGCAAGATGGTGGTGCGACTGAAAGGCGGCGATCCCTTCATCTTTGGCCGGGGCGGCGAGGAAATAGAGGAACTGGCCGCAGAAGGCATTGCCTTTGAGGCTGTTCCTGGCGTGACTTCTGCCTCTGCTGCTGCCACCTGCACGGGCATTCCCATCACACACCGGGAATATACCGCGTCCGTGGCCTTCATCACAGGCCACGAAGACCCGGACAAGCCAGCCTCCAAGTTGGACTGGGACAAACTGGCAACTGGTGTGGGCACTTTGGTCATTTACATGGGCATCAAGAACCTGCCAGACATCATGCAGCGGCTGATTGCCGCAGGCCGTGCCCCGGAAACGCCGGTGGCTGTGGTGCGCTGGGCCTCAACCCCGCAGCAGGAGTCGGTGATTGGCACATTGGCCAATATCAGCGATCTGGTGCATGAGGCAGGCATCAAGCCGCCAGCCCTGGTGATTGCGGGCGAGGTGGTGCAGGCGCGAGGCCGTATCAACTGGTTTGAAAAGCGTCCCCTGTTTGGTCGCCGTATCGTGGTGACGCGCACTCGCGAACAGGCCAGCGCCTTGGTGGATCAGCTGGAAGAACTGGGCGCGGACTGTTTGGAATGTCCGACCATTGCGGTACGCGAACTGGCAGACTGCGCTGTTCTGGATGCAGCGCTGGACAAGCTGGCTGATTTTGACTGGCTGCTCTTCACCAGCCCGAATGGGGTCACTCATTTTTTCAGGCGTTTGCGTGCCGCAGGGCAGGACAGCCGCGCCTTGGCTGGTCTGCGCATTGCTGCAGTGGGCGCAGCCACTGCCGAGGCGCTGATACCTTTTGGGCTTAAGGCGGATTTTCTGCCGGAAAAGTTCACGGGCGAGGCATTGGCCGAGGCGCTGATTGCCCAGGGCTTTGTCCAAGGCCAGCGCTTTCTTTTGCCACAGGCCCTGAAAGCAGGCAAGGTTCTGCCGGAAAAGCTCAAGGCAGCAGGGGGCGAGGTCTGCATTGCGCCGGTTTACGAGACCGTGCCAGCCACAGAGTCTGGCGAGAGACTCCGGGTCGCGCTGCAGGCAGGCGAGGTGGATCTGCTCACCTTTACCAGTTCTTCTACAGTGCGCAACTGTTTGGACCTGCTGGCCTGCGAAAACACGGCAGCCCTGAAGCAGCTTCTGGGCAAGGCCAGAATCGCAGTCATTGGCTCGGTGACAGCCAAAACCCTGGAGGACTGCGGTCTTGCCGCTGACATCATGCCAGAGAGCCAGACTATCCTAGAGCTGGTGCGAGCGATTGTCCGCTGCTTTGCGGATGAGGCAGGGCAGAGAGGATTGCAAAAGTAATGGCAAAGACGCATATCTGCCAACCATTGAAAGAATGCTGGCCTGGTACGGACAAGCAAAAAGACTGTCCTGGCACAGACATCTTGTCTGTTTTCGTAGATGATGAGATTGGTGAGTGGGTATTGAAATATGAACATCGTGCAGATGTTCAAGAAGTACGTATGGGTGAAGCTGATTATGAAGGAGAAATTTTAATGAGTCACTCTTTTGTCATTTACTTCTGTCCGTATTGTGGAGAGAAGTTGGAGTAACGTGGGAACATTTCCGCCTTATTTTTTAGAGTGGTTTCGCTTTGACTTTTGAAAGTATGTGATGCCTTCCCCCTCCCGGTGTTCACCGCTTCGCTGGAAATTCTGAATCGAGTAGCTGGCAAGTTCCTGTCATTCTGAAGCGCGAAGCGCTGAAGAATCTCCTGATGGTTTCCAGAATATCGGCAAGGGCTTTGCAATGCCTCTCCAGCATTGCGGTATCCTCAAGGAGATACTTCACTCCGCTTTGCTTCGTTCAGCATGACAACATTTTTTCCCGCTTCGCTGAAGCGTCGTTTCGCACTTCAGAATAACAAGGAACTGGTGAAATGTTCAAAGATACGATACTCTCATTTTGAGTGCTGCTTCATGTAGCGAGCTTTTCTTGTCCATCCCTGTTTCTTTTTTTGTGCGGCGAAGGAAAGATCTCAACAAACACCATCCTTTGCCCTGTTTTCTGTCCCTTTCCAAGAGGAACCTGCAATGAGCCATCATGCTTGCCCCTTGTTCCGCCTTGCTTTTTCTACTCTCTGCGTGTTGCTCCTGCACCTTGCCGCCTTTGCGCCGCTTCAGGCCGCGCAAAAGGCTGATCGCCGCGTGGTGTTTCTGCCCTTTACGGTTGAAGTGCCTGACACGCCTGAACATGTCCAGACCGGTCTGGCCAACGTTTTGGCCAGCCGGGTGGCGACCCGGTCCCGCATTACAGCCATCACCGAGGGCAAAACCACTGACCAGATACGCGAGGCCCTGAAAAACCGGGACTTTGCCGCAGTTGACCGGCTGCTTGCCGACACAAAGGCAGATTATCTGATCCTGGGCACTTTTGGCCCCAGTTCAGCCCGCTACGAACTGGCAAGCTATGTCTTTTCCAAAAACGGCGGCGCTCCCAGAAAGGTGAGCCGCTTCCTGTCCAACGCCAAGGATCCGCTGGCTTCAGTGGAAGACCTGGCAGCAGATGTCAGTTCCGTGATTGAAGGCAAAAGCGTGACCAGTGCCGGATCAGGAACCAGTTCAGCCTTTACCTCTGCCAACCCGGAACGCGCCTGGCGTCAGAACCGGCTTGCCGAGTCGGTTGCCGGGCTGGAACAGGCGGCGGATGGCGACTTTGAACTGGTGGAAAGCTTGCGTGGACGCCCCATTGACATGGAAGCGCTGGACTGCAACATCGGCGACGTGGACGGAGACGGCACACCGGAACTGATCCTTCTGACTGCAACCAGCCTTGAGTTCTACCACTATAACGACGGTAGCTTTGTGAAAAGGTTCTCGCAGGACTTGCCAAAACATCTGCGTTATCTTGCTGTCACGCTGGCAGACGCCAACAAGAACGGCGTGCCGGAAATCTACCTCGGCGCAAGCAACGGCTTGCTGGCAGCCTCCTCCATCTGGGAGTGGCACGACGGCAAGCTGGAAAAGCTGGAAGACAACGTGCCCTACTACCTGCACGCCGTGGCCTTGCCTGAAGGCGGGGCCATGCTGCTGGGCCAGACGCCGCCTCCGGGCAGGGCGGCAGGCGGCAAAATTGCGCTCATGCGCTACGAGGGCGACAAGTTGAGACCCTCTGACAATGTGCTGCCCCTGCCGGAAACCTGCAACATCTACGACGTTGCACCTGTTGATCTGGACGGCGACGGCAATCTGGAGATCGTGGCCCTGAACCAGAAGAACCGTTTGCAGGTCTTCAAGGGCGGGGAGGTCGTCTGGACAAGCACAGACGAGTATGCGGCCAGCCGCAACTACTATGGCACAACCCTGGAGGCGGCCCAATCCTCTGAAGAGCCGGTCTATCTGCATACCCGGATCGTGCTGGCGGATCTGGACCGGGACGGGACGCCTGAAGTGGTTGTGGGCAAGAACCGGGAAAAAACAGCGCCTTTTCTGCCTGGCATCCGCTACTTTGACGGTAGTTCTCTGGCTGGCCTGAAGTGGGAAGACGGCATGATGCGCACTGTTTGGGAAACCCGGCAGATTGCCGGCTACATTGCCGGCTACCAACTGATCCTTGAACCGGGTGAGACGCGCCGGTTTCAGCTTTTCTTTGCGGAAACCACCAGTCCCTCGGTGTTCCAGTTCTGGACCTCGCCCCAAACCAGCCTGAACCGCTTTGTTCTGGCTCCCCGGTGAAGTGTTGAACAGCCCGGTAAAAAAGTGGGCTTTTTTTGATACAGCGTTTCCGTTTTCATTTTTTAGAATGATGAGATTTTCGGGAAAGCCCCTTCGCCTTGACAGCGTCGATCCTTTGGAATCCCCTGTTTTTGGCGGGGAGTTCCACCGTGTCAGCCTGTGGAGAGGCAGGAGCTGGTTTGGAGCGCAAGCCCCAAACGGAACCGGCCTCGGTACAGCAGGAAGTCAAGGGCGAATTTGTTCAGAAATGAGCAGATTTGCGTAAGTTTGACGGAACGGTGTGTTTTCGTCGCACTCCGCACCGTTCCGCCGCCGTACTGCCTCACTCCTCACTCCTCACTCCTCTCTCCCCTTCCCCCTCGCCCTTTTTGGGCGGGAGCGGACAGAAGTAGCCCATGACAAGCATCAAAAGCCCCACTGCCAGAAAGGACAGACTGCGGTGCAGGGTTTCCTGATCCGAGAGATCCAGAAAGACCAGCTTGATCAGGGTCAGCGCCAGAAGCGATAGCCCGCAGAACCAGAGACGACGGCTCTTGCGCAGGTGTGAGGCCACAATCATCAGGCAGAGCGAAATCCCGCCCCAGAGCAGGGAAAGCGTGGTCAGGAAGGCTGGAGAACGCAGAAGCGGTCCCGGACTGTAGGGGCATCCGGTTGCCGCGCACACGCAGCGGGCAACCAGCACGTTGACCAGCGCAAAGGCAGCCAAAGCCTGAACAGGTAGAACCAGAGGCCGCAGGGACTCTCCCAGTGCCGCCTCCTGTCGTTGCCAGAAGAACAGCCCGACAAGACAGCAGATTTGCGCCGCGTCCAGCGGATAGACCAGCGGCACATAGGGCCAGGAAAGCGCATCAAAACGACTGCACAGGATCAGGAACCAGAGGGCCAGCGCACAGGCGGCAAAGCCGCCGGTCCAGCGCCGGAAGGCGTCCGGGTCCAGATTCAGAGGAGGCGCAAATCCGGCAGGCAGGGGCGGCAGGTTCGGACGCTGCAGGACCCACACCAACACGGTCAAAAGCGCGGCCTGCAAGGGCGCGGCAAAAACATTGCCCAGCCAGACCTGCAGGGACAACAAGGTGGGCGCTAGGGCAGAGAGCAGGGCAAAGACTGCCAGAGCCGAGCGGTGCTGCGGGCTTTCCGGCCACAGGCTGTGACCAAAACACCGGACAAAGGTGAACCAGGCAAGGGGCAGGGCAAAGAGACCACCTGTGGCCCAGGCCAGCGGCGCAACAGCCTGCGGGTGAACGGTGTCAAAGACAGGCAAAAAGGGTACAAGGATTGTGGCGTGTCCGCCCTGCGTTGCCAGCCAGGCAAAGGGCAGGATCACGCAGGAACTGGCGCACACCCGCCAGTCCAGGCGCTTGCCTGCCTGGGTCCAGATGAGGCAACTTGCGGCCAGAAGGACCAGAAGCGCGTTGGCATAGGTTCGGGGAGTCGCTGGAGTACACCAGAGGAGCCACAGAAAATACAGGGGCAGTAGGACCGGCACAAAGTGCCAGCCCCACTTGATCTTCCCAATCAAATAGACTACCGCAGCCAGGAAGAGGATCAGGTCGAGGTAGCGCAACCAAAGGTGCAGGATGTTCGCGTCTGCCCAGAACCAGCCGGAAAGCAGATCCGCGCCTGCCCAGAACCAGCAGGTCAAGGCCCAGGATTGCCCGAAGGCAAGATGCCGCTCCTCCAGCGCGTTCAGGCCAGCGCGGCCCCAATGGCAGAAACCCAGAAGACAGCAGGCGGAAAAGGCCAGCACCACTTCACAGGCGCGGCGGCTGGACAGCGCGGTCTCTGGCAGGTGAACCAGCAGGGCAAGGGCAGCCAAAAGCTGCATCCCGTAGCCCAAGGCCCGCAGAAAGGGGCGTTCCTGCCGAATACCCAGCCAGAAACAGGCCAGTCCCTGCAAGGACCAGGTGCAGGTCGTCCAGGTGGCGTTCAGGGCCAGGGGCGCGGCCAGAATGAGAAAGGCCAGTCCTATGACCAGAAGCGCGTCTCTGGTGAGCCGCATGGCAGGCCCGTCCTTGGACCGCAGTTTCCAGAACAGGGCCAGTTCACAGGCAGAGAGAATCAGAGCGCCCCCGACGCCCGTATATTCCAAGGGTCGGACCAGCCAGTAATGATAGGTGAAGGTCAGAAGCGGCACGCCGCACAGCAGCGAGGCATGGACAAAGCGCCGGGCGCGTCCGGGCCGGGCCGCCTCTTCTGCAGCGTCTGCGTTGGCAGCCAGAAAGAGATGTGCCGCGCTGAAAATCACAAAGAAGAGCGCGAGAAAGGTTTCAGCAGCGATCAGCAGTCCGGGCTGGTAGAAGAGCGCGCCCCAGAAGCCGCCAATGCCGTACACTGCCGCGCAGGCGACCAGAATGGGAATATCCCAGTTCCGGCGTGCGGCCAGCGCTGTTGCGCCTGCGCTCAAGAGCGCGTAGTAGCCGAACAGGGCCGCAAAGTCCTTGCTGCCCGTGTCTATCAGCAGCGGGGCAGAGATCGCGCCAGCAGTGGCAATCACAGCCAGAACCTGCGCATCTGCCCAAAGCGCCAGGGCGCAGGTCTCCAGGACCAGTGCGATCAGCAGAAGGAGCGCGAGCAGGGGTGGCAACAGGGCCAGCCGGTAGGCGGCAAAGAGCGTGAAGTACAGGACCACGCTGCCGCCACCCACAAGTCCCAGACCAAAGAGGCGCTTTTTGTCCAGAAGCCGCCAGCCCAGGGCCTGCATGGCCGCTCCGCCCGTGCCAATGGCCAGAAGCCGCATGGCCGGGCTGATATAACTGTGGGTCACGAGGTAGCCCAGGGCAAAGGCCACGCCCATGAGAAACACGGAAAGCCCGCCAAAGAGCAGGGGATTGAGCTTGAGCCAGGCCCACAGTTCAGCCAGGGCAGAGACCAGAGGCGAGAGCGGCGTGGCTTCGCAGGGCGCTTCCTGTTCCGCTTTGGCGGATTCAGCAGCTTCTGCAGACTTTGCGGCTTCGGAGTGGAGCGCAGGCCGGGCTGCAGCCGGGGCAGGAATGTCAGGAATGTCAGCGTTTGCGGCAAAGATAGGGCTGTCATCCGGCAGGAGCGGCTCTTCTGCACTGTCCGGGACTGTGCCCGGACGGGGCGGGGCCTCAAGAACCGTCTCATCCGCCCATTGCCGGGAAAAGGGCGCTTCCGGGATCTCTGTTGCCCTGTCCGGCGCAGGCGGCGCGACAGAGAGCGGCGCTTCCTCCTGCGGGTGCAGCGGTGTCTTGGACAGGGCTTCACCTGTTGCGGCAAGGGCGGGCGCAACAGCAAGTTCTGGCGAGGAAGCATCAGGGGCAGGGACGCCCTCTTGCCAAGTGGTTCGGGATGAAAGCTCTTCTGCCAGCGGTGCGGTCTCTTTTGGGGGTTGGACAGCCTGCTTTGTTGCGGAAGCACTCTTTTCCTGCAAGAGGCGCAGTTCCCGCCGGACCTTGTCCAGCTCGTTGTGCAGTCCTGCCAGTTCTTCCTTGATTTTGTGCAGCCCGCTCTGCTGGTACTGGAGAAGCACTACAGCAAGCCCCAGCAGGACCAGGAGGAGAAAAATGATCATGGAAACTCCTTTGTTGGTGGTGTGGCAGGATGCCTGTTGGTTTTTGCGTGCGCCGACTGAACCTTCAGGGGAAGCGGGACGCAACCCGGGCGAAGGCCCGTCATGCGCCAGTCGCGACAAGCCATTCCTTTAGGGGGTGTTTACACAAGTGTAACATTCTGATAACATTCAAAAAATCT
>CAMNHX010000067.1 GCA_946539945.1 uncultured Desulfobulbus sp.
ATGGTCTTTCCCGAAAACCTTACCATTTTGGAGAGGTTTGCAGAGATTTGATTAAAGCGGTTCCGTCTTGTCTTTTTACTGTCATTCTGAAGCGCTGAAGGCTTTCCAGTGCGCCAGCACGGTGAAAGCAGTCATGGAGAATACCGGAAAGGCGGCAGGAGATGCTTCGCTCCGCTCAGCATGACTTTTCAGTGCGATAGCACGGTAAAAGTCTAAAAAATGAAAACGGAATTGCTCTAAGTTTCAAGTAAACAGTTCAAACCCTGCTGGCGCACTGCAAAGTCAGCGTTTTCCCTGAATCAGAAGCTGCTGTTCATTCTCTCTGTCTGGAAATACGCGCCCCCAGTCCCCGCAGTTTTTCCGCCATCTTTTCGTAGCCCCGTTCCAGATGATAGATGCGGAAAATCTCGGTTCTACCGCGAGCCGCCAGCGCGGCAATCACCAGAGAGGCGGAAGCACGCAGGTCAGTGGCCATGACCGGCGCACCGGACAGCCCGCCCCGCCCACTGCCGCGCACCACGGCACGCGAGCCTTCAATCGTAATGTCCGCACCCATGCGGGCCAGTTCCGCCACGTGCATGAAGCGGTTTTCAAAGATGGTCTCGTGGATGATGGCTGTGTCCTTACTTAACGTCATCAGGGCCATGAATTGGGCTTGCAGGTCAGTCGGGAACCCGGGATAGGGCTGGGTGACCACATCAATGCTTTGCAGCGCACACTCACTTCCCCTTTCGCCCTCCGGACAGTACACCAGCATATCGCTTGCCCCGGCCTCAATCACCAACCCGCAGAGTTGCAGCTTTTCCGAAAGCGCCTGCAGATGGTCAGGCACGCAGTCTTTCAAAAGCACCTTGCCGCCGCAGGCTGCCACGGCAATCATGTAGGTCCCAGTTTCTATGCGATCAGGAATTACAGACACCGTGGTCGCGTGCAGACGCTCCACCCCATGCACGATCAGGCAGTTGCTGTCCTTGCCCTCTATATTCGCACCCATGGCGTTGAGCATATCCACCAGATTGCCCACTTCTGGTTCGCGAGCCGCATTTTCGATGCGGGTTTCGCCAGCAGCACAGACCGACGCCATGAGCAGGTTTTCCGTGGCCGTGGGTGAGGGCGTGCCAAAGCGGATACAGCCTCCCTTGAGGCGGTCCGCTACCTTGGCCTCCACATAGCCCTGGTCCAGCGCACTGTGAACTCCCAGAACCTCAAAGCCTTTCAGGTGGTAGTCAATGGGTCTGGCGCCAATGGCGCAACCACCAGGCAAGGAGACCCGCGCATATCCCATGCGGGAGAGTAGCGGCCCTAGAACCAGGACCGAGGCCCGCATGGTTTTGACCAGATCGTAAGGGGCCTCCGCGCTGGTCAAGGTCTCGGTGTTGACGCGCACCGTGTCGCCCTGTCGCTCCCAGTGCGCCCCCAGACTCTCCAGCAACTGGAGCATGGTGCGGGTATCGCGCAGGTCTGGCACATTGTGCAGCACGTGCTCGCCCGGGGCCAGCAGGGTAGCGGCCAGAAGCGGCAGGGCTGCGTTCTTGGCGCCGCTGATCCGCACTTCTCCGTACAGCGGCACACCGCCGTCAATCACGAGTTTGTCCTTGGTCAAACCTGTCATGGATTTTTCAGGTGGTTGGAATTTATCAGGAAAGAGCGTCTGTGCAACGGGCTGTCAGCACCCGGGGATGACCCGCCAGATCCGGGAACACCTCCACGTCAGCATAGCAGGAAGGCAAGGCGGCAAAGAGTTGCTGCGCTGCTCTGTCCTGTCCTGCGCCGATTTCCAAAAACAGTCTGGCATCAGGCCGCAGAAAACGGCAAGCGTTTTGGGCAAGAATCCGCAGGCAGTCAAGCCCGTCCGAACCGCCGTACAGGGCCAGATGCGGTTCAAAGCGCCCCACTTCCGGGGCCAGTGCAGCCATTTCCAACGCTGACACATAGGGCGGATTGCTGATCAGGAGATCAAAGCAGGAACTTTCCGGCAGGGCCGAAAAAAAATCACCCTGCAGAAAACAGATACGCTCCGCCACGCCGTGACGGGCAGCATTCCGGGCAGCCACACGCAGGGCTGCGGCTGAAATGTCCACTGCCGTGACTGCGCAGTCCAGTTCCAAGGCCAGGCTCACAGCCAGAATGCCACTGCCAGTACCCAGATCAAGCGCGGTCCGCACGCCCTCTGCAGAATCCAGCGCCCGTTCCAGCACAATTTCGGTTTCTGGGCGCGGAATGAGTACTGCTGGCGACACGAAAAAGGGCCGCCCCCAGAAGTCCTGCTCGCCCAGAATATAGGCCAAGGGCTCCCGGTCCAGCCGCCGGGACACCAGCGCGGCAAGCCGCGCCCGCGCCTCCTCTGTGACCTCTTCAGCCTCATGCAGGATCAGACCAGCTTGATTCAGTCCGAAAACGTACTGAAGCAGAAGACGGGCTTCCAAGTCTGCGCTCCCGATGCCAGCGCACTCAAAAGAGTCCGCTGTTTCCGCAAGCAGTGCGCCAAGGGATTGCCCGCCCATACCCGCAGTCCCTATCAACCGGCCTTGTTCAGGGCTTCGGTTTGGAAATGGGTGGCCAAGGGCAGAAGCACTTCGTCCAGCACACCTGCCATGAACTGGTCCAGCCGGTAAATCGTCAAATTGATGCGGTGGTCGGTAACCCGACCCTGGGGGAAGTTGTAGGTGCGGATGCGTTCACTGCGGTCGCCGCTGCCTACCTGACCTTTGCGGTCTTCGGAAATGCGGTCGTGGCGCTCCTGCTCCATCCTGTCCAAGAGACGGGCGCGCAAGACCTGGAGTGCCTTGGCCTTGTTCTTGTGCTGGGAGCGCTCGTCCTGACAGGTCACCACCAGTCCGGTGGGCAGGTGGGTGACACGCACGGCGGAGTCTGTGGTGTTGACGTGCTGGCCGCCTGCGCCAGCGGCGCGGTACACGTCAAACTTGAGTTCATTTGGCTCAATGTGCAGCTCCACCTCATCTGCCTCGGGGATGATGGCCACTGTGACCGCAGAGGTGTGGATGCGCCCCTGGGCTTCAGTGTCCGGGACCCGCTGCACCCGGTGGACGCCAGACTCGTACTTGAGCCGCGAATACACCTGTGTGCCGCTGATCTGGGCGATAATCTCCTTGAAGCCGCCAATGCCGGTGGGACTGGAACTCATCACGTCCACCTTCCAGCCCTGGGATTCGGCGTAACGGCTGTACATACGAAAGAGATCAGCCACAAAAAGTGCGGCCTCCTCACCGCCTGTACCTGCCCGGATCTCCAGAAAGATGTTTTTCTCGTCGTTCGGGTCCTTGGGCAGAAGCTGAATGCGGATGGCCTGTTCCAGTTCTGGCTTGCGGGCCTCCAGTTCTTCCAGTTCAGCCTTGGCCAGGGCTGCCAGTTCTGGGTCTTCTCCAGACTGCATCAGTTCGCGGTTGTCCGCAATCTGGGTCAGCAGCCTTTGATACTGTCCGTGCAGTTCAGCCAGTCTGGCAATCTGGGCGTGTTCCCGAACCAGGGCGCGGTACTCGTCCTGCCGGGTCACCAGATCCGGATCAGCAAGCTGCCGTTCCAGAAGGGACAGCTTTTCCCCAATGTCAGCCAGTTGTTCAAACATGGACAGAGATAAAAAAAGCGCGGCCTGCCCGTGGTTCCGGAAAACCGGAAGGCAACGCGCAGGTCGCGGCAAAGGGAAAGAGGAGTCTTACTTTTTACCTGCCTTGGCCTCTTTGGCCGCCAGATGGGCAGCGTACTTCTTCTTGAACTTCTCGATGCGGCCTGCAGTGTCCACCAGCTTCTGCTTGCCGGTAAAGAAGGGATGGCAGGCAGAGCAGATTTCCACGTGCATTTCCTTGTTGACCGAACCCAGTTCAACTTCGTTGCCGCAGGCGCAGACCGCCTTGATATGGTGGTATTCGGGATGAATATTCGGTTTCATGGCATTCTCCTGCAAGAAAAAATTCGGATGGAAAAAACGGGCTACATATAAACCAGAAGCTTTGCTTTGCAAAGCGAAATGCGGTCTAGCGGTTCATGGAGGCAAAGAAATCCTGATTGTTTTTGGTCTGCCCCATCTTGTCCAGAAGGAACTCCATAGCGTCCACCGGGTTCATGGAGGAGAGCAGCTTTCTCAAGATCCAGATGCGGTTCAGCTCTTCTGCGGGCAAGAGCAGGTCTTCCTTTCTGGTCCCGGACTTCAGAATGTCAATGGCCGGATACACGCGGCGGTTGGCCATCTTGCGATCCAGAACGATTTCCATGTTGCCCGTGCCCTTGAACTCTTCAAAGATAACCTCATCCATACGGCTGCCGGTTTCAATCAGGGCTGTGGCCAGAATGGTCAGACTGCCGCCCTCTTCCACGTTGCGGGCTGCGCCAAAGAAGCGCTTGGGCCGGTGCAGGGCATTGGCCTCCACGCCACCGGACAGGATCTTTCCCGAAGCAGGCGTCACTGTGTTGTAGGCGCGGGCCAGTCGGGTGATGGAGTCCAGCATAATGACCACATCCTTTTTGTGCTCCACCAGACGCTGGGCCTTCTGGATGACCATCTCTGCCACCTGGATATGGCGTTGCGGCGGCTCGTCAAAGGTGGAACTGACCACCTCGGCCCGGACCGTGCGCTGCATGTCTGTCACCTCTTCAGGCCGCTCGTCGATCAATAGTACGATCAGGATGATTTCCGGGTGGTTGGCAACAATGGAGTTGGCGATCTGCTGCATCAAAACGGTCTTGCCAGTGCGGGGCGGGGCCACGATCAGGCCGCGCTGGCCCTTGCCCAGAGGGGCGGCAAGGCTCAAGACCCGCATGGAGAGGTTGTCTGGCGTGGTTTCCAGATTGATGAGCTGGTCAGGATGGAGCGGGGTGAGGTTGGTGAAGGTGGTCTTGTTTTTCGCGGCTTCCGGCGGGTCGTAGTTGATGCTGTCAACCTTGAGCAGGGCAAAGTAGCGTTCATTGTCCTTGGGTGAGCGGACCTCGCCTTCAACAGTGTCGCCGGTGCGCAGGTTGAGACGCCGGATCTGCGAGGGTGAAACGTAGATGTCGTCTGGTCCAGGCAGGTAGTTGTAATCTGGCGCACGCAAAAAGCCGAAGCCGTCCTGCAGGATCTCCAGGACCCCACTGCCCCGAAGTTTGCCCTCATCACTCGCCTGTTCTTTCAGGATGGAAAAGATGAGTTCCTGTCTGGTCATGCTGCTGAAGCCTTCGATGTTGAGGGCAGCGGCCATGTTGACCAGTTCCTTGATTTTCTTGTTCTTCAGATCAGAAAGATTCATGAGCAAAAGCGGCCTGCTACGGCCAGAAACGGAAAAAAGGGGCAGGACGACCTGTGTCCGCAGACCGCAGGGGTACTGGGAGAGACAGGGGCCGGAACACAAGGGCAAGAGCTGATGGGGAGCTTCTGCGTCTTCAAAAAAAACAGGGACAGACGGCAGCAGCGCTGCCGGAGCATGAGTTGAACGGAAACCGTCGCAATGACGGCAAAGTGGCAAAAAAGGATAACTGTTCTTGCGGGAAAAAACAGAACGTCGGCCTGAAACAGGCGTCGGATGGACGCCCAGACGGGCGCAGATGCTATTGAGTTTACCAAGCCCTGTCAAGCACTTTCTCTTTGCCCAAAAGGTTCTCGCCCAGCAGGACAACAGCCTGCCGGGTCAGGGTCCAGTCAGCGCTGTTGTCAATCACATAGTCTGCCAGCGCCGCCTTTTCGGCCAGCGGCATCTGGGCAGCCAGCGCTTGCCGGGCCTGTCTGCGGCTGACCCCATCCCGCCGCAGAATCCTGCAGAACTGCGCGGCTCGTCGTGCATACACCACCAGGACCGCATCCACATGGGCTTGCCAGCCTGCCTCATACAGGAGTGGGATTTCCACCAGAACCAGAGGCGCATCCCGCACGGTGGCCAGTTCCTGCTGCATTCTGGCCAAGGCTGGCGGATGCAGCAGGGCATCCACCTGATGCCGCAGCGCGGCATCGGCAAAAAGCGCCTCGCGGAAGACTGGCCGATTTACGCTGCCGTCTGGCAGTTCGTAAGTCGTGCCAAAGGCCGCGTGCAGGGCCTGCCAGCCAGGCTGACCCTTTTCCAGGAGATTTCGGCAGCAGCGGTCCACGTCAATCAACGGCGCGAGGCAGTAGGCCGCCAGAAGGCGGCTGACGCTACTCTTGCCTGAACCAATGCCGCCGGTAATACCCAGAATCATGGTTGTACAGGCTCCGAAAGTGTGCGCAGCGCCGCCAGAACCGCAGTCATGTCTGGCCAGAGAGGCGCGGTGCAGGTGATTTCCTTGCCACTCACCGGATGCGTAAAGCTCAAACGGCTGGCGTGCAGCATCTGCCGGGGCGGCTGGACAGGACTGCTTGCCGGAACCGCACCGCCGTACAGAACATCGCCTGCCACAGGAGAGCGCAGGGAGGCCATGTGGACGCGAATTTGGTGCGTCCGACCGGTCTCCAGACCAATTTCCACCAGAGACCAGCCATTGGCAAAACCTTCGACCACCCGCCATCTGGTGGCAGCGTACTTGCCGTCCCGTTCCCGGATCGCCATTTTCTGGCGCAGGACCGGATGCCGTCCCAAAGGGGCCACAATACGTCCCTCTTCCTTGCCCGGAGAACGCAACAAGAGCGCATGATAAACCTTGCTGACCCTGCGCTCCTGAAAGGCAGCCATCAGGGCGGCAAGCGTGGACTCATTTTTGGCAACCAGAAGCACACCAGAGGTCTCCTTGTCCAGCCGGTGGACCAGTCCGGCCCGGCCCTCATCCACGGCTGGCAGATCGCGGTACAGGTGCAGTAGGCCGTGGGCCAAGGTCCCGCGCTGATGACCGCTGCCTGGATGGACCACCAGTCCGGGCGGTTTGTTGATCAGCACAAGGTCCTTGTCTTCAAAGAGAATCTCAAAAGATACAGGTTCTGGCTGGAGTGCCGCAGGTTCTGGCGGCGGACAGGACAGCGTGATCCGGTCTCCTACCCGAAGTCGCTGACCTGCCTTGGATGCAGGCTGCTGGTTGATACAAACGACTCCCTTCTGAATCAGCTTGAGAAAGTGTGAACGGGATTCATGCGGAAAACGGGCTGCAAGAAAATGATCCAGACGCCAGCCCGCCTCGTGGGACTGGGCCTCAAGCAGCGCTTCGGTTGCAGACAGGGAATCTGACACAGGGGAAGACAGGCAGGCAGGGGAAGGGAAAGGCGTTTCAACAGAAGATCTGTTCAATCTGGGCGACAACTGCGGCTTCTTCCATGTTGCGGGCCAGGGAAATTTCCTTGGCCAACAGTTCCATGGCTGTGTCCAGCATCTTGCGTTCACCGTAGGACAACTCCTTGTCGCCGCGCAGCAGGTAGAGATCGCGCAACACCTCTGCCACTTCAAAGGCAGACCCGGTCTTGATCTTCTCCATGTACTCGCGATAGCGACGATTCCAGGTCTGGGGGGTCAGTTCCACGTCCCGGTCCAGCAGAATCTTCCAGACCTGTTCTGCCTCTTCAGCGGAGATGATGCTCCTGAGTCCCACATTCTGGCTGGTAGCTGTGGGAATCATGATGGTCATGCCGGTTTTGACAATCCGCATGACATAGAAACTCTGATCCTTGCCGCCTATGGATTTTGTCTCAATGGCTTCAATCTGCCCCACGCCGTGGGCCGGATACACAGCCATGTCGCCTTGCGCAAACACGGGATACCCTCTTACTGGACACTTGCTGAAAAAACAGGAACAACAG
>CAMNHX010000068.1 GCA_946539945.1 uncultured Desulfobulbus sp.
TGGAGATCTTTTGAATGTTATCAGAATGTTACACTTGTGTAAACACCCCCTAGTTCGAGTAAACACTCCCTGGCTGCGCATGAACTGGATCGCGCCGCGTTCATCCAGGGTCAAATGCGCTCCGGGCTTGCGTGGACACGTCGCCTGTGTACTCGGTTTTGTCTCCATAGGGGCTTTCCTCCAAGGCTGGTTAGGGTGGGGGTAAACTCATCCTACCAACCGGAAAGCCTCCTGTGGAGACCTTACCCCATGTTTACGTTGAATTTACAATTGAGGGTAAAAAGACAAAGCGGAAACTCTATCCATTGCCAAGGCAATCCCCCTGCTTTCACTCTACCCGGCGGCAGAGTCCTTCCAGCGCTGCCCATTTCTCCTTGAGCCGCTTTTCTGAAACCGGCGTCTTGAGTCCCAGTTCCGGCGCAAACACGGCAATACGGAACTCTTCCACCAAGGCGGCGTATTCCCGCAGGGCCTGACGGCAGGGGCTGGACGCTCCAGCGTGACGGCTCAACTTTTCCGCCTCTGCCAGACAGGACTCCGGGCCGCGCAGACGGCCAGCCTTGAGCGCATCCTTGGCCGGATCGTGCTCGGCCCGGTCAATGCGCAGGCGCAGAGCCTGCAAGTAGCGACAGCGATCCCGCAAATCCCCCGCAGAAAGCGTGTCTAGAAACTGCGTGGGCAGGATGCGCTCCACTGCCTGCTGGTAGCTCTCTGCCCGGGCAGCATCAAAGCAGCGGGCCTTTTTGGCCCGGTCCTGCCACTGCGCAATATGCGCCACAGTCTCCCGACGCGCCCGCACCGCCTGTCCCACCAAATCCAGGGCTGCTCTGGCCCGGCGGATCAGTCCCTCGCGCCGCACCAGAGCGCAGGCCGCGTCAAAGTCCGCCTGCGTGGGCAAAACGTCACAGGGCAGGGCAAAGACTGCATCCAGGGCAAAGGCAAAGAGCCGCCGTTGCAATTCCGCTGCGCCCAGTCCTGTACCCAGACTCAACCAGGATGCAGATTGCGCGGTTAGTGCCTCCTTGCACAGCTTGCGCAGGACCGCGCCTTCCCGGGCAAAGTCCTGCATCAGCAGGGCGTGCAGCCCGGCCCGAAGACTGGCCCGACTTTCCTCGCGGCTTGTGGTGTAAAAAACCTCCACCGTGCCCGCTGCACTGATCTGCAAGCCTGCATAGGCCAAAAGTTCCGGCTTGCCTGGTCCAGGCTTCAGGGTAAGCAGCGGTTGCACATCGTCCAGCCCGTCGGCCTGCACGAGACGACTGGCAGGCAGGTTCGCGCTTGCCTGATCCGTCGTTTGACCAAGAGAACTCTGTTGCGCTGCCAGTTCAGCCAAGGAACGGCCTTGGGCCACGGTCTGGCCTGCATCATCCTGCACCACAAAGCGCATCCGCAAGTGAGCGGGCAGGTTTTCCGCCTGCCAGTCAGCCCGAACCAGCCGCAGCTGATAGCGCCGCAGGATCACGCGCTCCAGTTCCTGATACAGGGAACCCTGATACAGGTTGAGACTGTCCAGAATGCGGTCCACCGCATCCGGCAAGGGAACCAGAGGACGCCGCAGATGCTTGGGCAGATGCTTGCAGAGGTACAAAACCTTTTCCGGCAAGAGACCAGGAACCAGCCATTCAAAGGGTTGCGGGTCCAATTCTGCCAGATGGCGAAGCGGGATCAGGGCGCTTACGCCATCATCCTCTTCGCCCGGCGCAAAGTGGTAGCGCAGGGGAATCTCCAAGCCGCTACTGCGCAGGCTGGGCGGATAGCGGTACAACTCGTCGCTGTCTGGCGCGGCCTGGCTCATGTCTGCCTCACTCATGCGGAGGAAGGCATCTGAACCTGCATCCCGGATCAGCCGCTTCAGGCTGCTGCGGTCACAGACCTCGCCCAGACGGCTGGCGTAAAAGGCGACCAAGACCTCTTCATCTACCATGATGCCGCGTCGCCGCACACGGTCTTCCAGTTCCTCAAAGTGCTGGCGCAGGGCCAGATTGTGGTCCAGAAAGGGAAAGGTTCCGCCAAGCTCTCCATCCACCAGTGCCCGGCGGATAAAAATCTCCTGCGCCTCGGCTCTGGTGCGGGCATTGATGCGGCCAAAATCCACCGGACGGCCTGCCACAATGGTCAGGCCAAAGAGCGTGACCCGTTCAAGAGCCATGACGCGACCTGTCCTCTTCTCCCAGTGCGGGGAAGACCAGCTCTTCTTGCATAAGGGACCTGCCAGCGCTTCCAGCCATTCCGGTTGAACGGCTGCAACTGTGCGCGCAAAGAGCTGGGATGTCTCCACAAATTCCGTAGCCACTGCCCAGTCCGGGCCGTGGTTGTACAGACCAGAACCGGGAAAGAGTATTACCTCCCTTCCGCCTGCCGCGAGATAGGCGTTTTTCTCCTTTTTTTGGCAAAGCCCGCGCAAAAAGCCACTGGCCAGCGCCTTGTGGACCGCATCATAGCCTGCGGGGTCCGGGTTCAGGCGCTGGCGCTGGCGGCACTCTGCGGGCAAGAGCCGCAGAATCTGCTCATGCACGTCCATCCACTCGCGCATCCGCTGCCAGGAGAGAAAATACGTCTTGCAGAACTTGGAAAGCCGGGAATTAGTGGGTTTTTCCCCTTCCTGAAAGAGCAAATCCCAGATGGCCAAAAGCCCCAGAAAATCCGACTGCCGGTGACGAAAGAGCTGGTGCGCCGCATCAGCCTTGCCCTCCTGGTCTGGCGGACGGACACGCGGGTCCTGGATGGACAGGGCCGCTGCCAGAATCACGCCTTCCCGCAGCGCCTTTTGGTGATCTGCCTCCAGAACAATCCGGCTGATGCGCGGGTCAAGCGGCAGATGCGCCATGAAGCGCCCCACGCGGCTCAAGCGTCTCTCTTTGCCGTTTTTGCCGCTGGTTCTGGTGGCAGTAAAAGCCCCCAGTTCTTCCAGAAGCCGGTAGCCGTCTTTCAGGGCTGCGGCAGGCGGTGGATCAACAAAGGGAAAACCTGCTGGATCGCCCAGATGCAGGTCTGTCATTTGCAGGATGACTTCAGCCAGATTGGCACGCTGGATCTCCGGCAGGGTAAAGGCTTCTCGGCTCTGGAAATCCTCCTCGCTGTAGAGCCGGATGCACAGACCTGGCCCCACGCGGCCGCAACGCCCCCGACGCTGTTCGCAACTGGCCTGGGAGACGCGCTGCACGCGCAGGCTGGTGGTTCCGCTTTTCGGGTTGTAGCGCGAGATGCGGGCCAGCCCGGTGTCCACCACAAAGCGGATGCCGGGCACTGTGATGGAGGTTTCCGCCACATTGGTGGCCACAATGATCTTGCGCTTCTTTTCAGGCCGGAAAATGGCCCGCTGCGCTGTCGCAGGCAGACGGCCAAAGAGCGGCAGGAGAACATGACTGTCTGCCAGATGCTGCAGGCTGTCCAGGGTATCCATGATGTCGCGTTCTGTGGGCATGAACACGAGAATATCCCCGTCCAGGGGACGGGAGCAGAGGCTTTCCACTGCGGCTACAGCCTGATCCACATACGAAGTCTCGCTCTCCTCTGCGCTGTCGTTGGCCCAGTACTCTGTGGCAATCGGGAAACCGCGACCTTCAACCGCAATGAGGGGGGCCTTTCCGAAATGGGCGCTGAAGCGTTCCGCGTCAATGGTAGCAGACGAGATCACCAGTTTGAGTTCTGGGCGGCGGGGCAGCAGGCGCTTGAGAAAGCCCAGAAGAAAGTCAATGTTCAGACTGCGCTCATGCGCCTCGTCAACGATGAGGGTGTCGTACTGCCGAAGTTCCGGGTCCTGGCGGGTTTCAGCCAGCAGGATGCCGTCAGTCATGAACTTGATGCGCGTGTCCTTTGAGGTCTGATCGTGAAAGCGTATCTTGCACCCGACCTGTGTCGGCTTGCCGAGTTCCTCGGCGACCCGGTCAGCCACAGAGAGCGCGGCAATACGGCGCGGTTGGGTACAGCCAATCAGGCCCTGTGTGCCGCGTCCGGCAGCCAGACAGAGTTTGGGCAGTTGGGTGGTCTTGCCGGAACCGGTGTCGCCAATCAGAATCAGGCACTGGTGTTCGGCAAGGGCTGCCACGATGTCAGCCTCACGGCTGGCAATGGGGAGATGGGGAAGACAGACAGGGGAATTCATGGTTTTTGTGCGGCTCTGCTCAATTCGGCCTGACCGGAAGCAGTCTGGCCGCTTTGTTTTGAAGGGCGCTTCCGCCCCGGTATGAATGCCGGAGTCTCCGCGCCAAATACCGGATGGGGCAGAAGAGAATACAGGGGTACAAAGAATTGGCAAACAAGTTTACCGTGCTGGCGCACCGAATAGAGCCTTTCCGCTTTGTCTTTTTCCGCCTTTCACCGCTTCGCTGGAAAGCCTGAAGCGTGAAACCCCCCGGTTCAACGGTGTACAAAACCGCTCTTTGCGTGTGCGCTCCAGTCTCTCCGGAAAGCGTCCCGCGCTCAAAGGCATTGCAAAGCAACACAGCCCTGTCCCGGACGCTACGCCCCACAATCCGCAGCATTCCATGCTTGAAGTCCAGACTGTGGGGCGCAGTACATGAGGAAAGCGAAAACAGCACACTCAAGGCATTCCGCGACGGCTTATCCTCTCATACTGATAGGTCGTCTTTTCATACCAGTTTCTGATGCAGGTTTTGTTCGTGCATCTGTTCCGCTCTGCCAGTCTGGCCCGGGCATAAGCCTGGAATCTTCTGGAATTGCCAGTCGTCTTCCGGGCCTCGTTGTAGGCGTCATCCAGAAGATCATCGGCAGCGGAAATTTCCTCGTCATCGCAAATGACCCTTTCCACATAGGTACGCGCCTTGGCACAGTTGAAGCTCGCGGCCAAAAGCGGTTGCGCACTGACCAGAACACAAAGGGAAAGGGTAAGGGCAAAGAAAAAAACGGTTTTCCGATTCATGAGAAACCTCCAAAGGAAAGAAAAAAGTCCGGAAGGTGATGCTGCACCATGCGGCATCTTAAAGCGTTTCCGCTTTGTCTTTGTACTCCTTTCACCGCTTCGCTGGAAAGTCTGAAGCGCGTCAGCGCGAAGATTCTCCATATCACTGAAAAGTCGCTTCGTTCAGCATGACAGAAAAAATGCAAGCTTCAGGCTCCTGTTCCGGAAAAATCCCCTTCTTCCCGCGTCTCGAATTCATAAGTCCCTGTATTGTCGAGGGAACTGGCTGTCAAGAAGAAAAACACAATATGTAGCGTTTTTTCTGCTTGCCAGGCTCTATATATTGCGATACCCTGCCCATCCTGAATATTCGTCTCCGCTCCTGAAAACGGCGCGGATTACTCCAAACAAGAGCCTGAAAAACACAGCATGAGCAAACCTGCGCCTCCCTCGCCCCTGACCGAAACCGCTGAAGTTGTCCTTGAACGCCGCTACTATCTGAAGGATGAGAACGGCCAGATTCTGGAAAACTGGGACAGTCTCTGTCGCCGGGTTTCCAATGCCGTGGCCTCGGTCAACGGCATCCAGCCCGACAGCCAGGACCTGGCCCAACGCTTTTTCCAGATGATCCACTCCCTAGACTTTCTCCCCAATTCACCCTGCCTGATGAACGCGGGCACAGATTTGGGCCAGCTTTCCGCCTGCTTTGTTTTACCGGTGGAAGACTCCATGGACGGCATTTTCACCTCCATCAGAAACGGCGCACTTGTCCACAAGACCGGCGGTGGCACAGGCTATTCCTTTTCTCGGCTGCGCCCAAAAAACGCGGCAGTCAAATCCACCCAAGGCGTGGCCTCCGGGCCGCTCAGTTTTGCTGCGGTCTTTGACGCGGCCACCGAGACCATCAAGCAGGGCGGCAAGCGCCGGGGCGCGAATATGGGCGTCTTGCGCGTGGATCACCCGGACATCCTTGCCTTCATCAAGGCCAAGGAAGACCAGAGCCGCTACACCAACTTCAACTTCAGCGTGGCCATCACAGACGCCTTCATGCAGGCGGTGCGTGACGACACCACCTATGATCTCGTGAATCCGGCCACCGGAGAGGTTGCGGAGAGCCTGCCTGCCAGACGGGTTTTTGACGAGATTGTTGACCGAGCCTGGCAGAACGGCGAGCCAGGTGTGCTCTTCATCGACGCGGCCAACCGTGACAACGCTACCCCGCAACTGGGCGACTTTGAGGCTACCAACCCCTGCGGCGAACAGTGGCTTTTGCCCTACGAGTCCTGCAATCTGGGTTCCATCAACCTGGCCCGCTACGTGCGGGACGGCAAGGTTGACAAGGCCCGGCTGGCTGCCACGGTCCGGCTTGCCGTGCGTTTTCTGGACAACGTGATTGACTGCAACCGCTTTCCTATCCCGGAAATTGCGGAAATGACCCTGAAAACCCGCAAGGTGGGTCTGGGCGTCATGGGTCTGCACGACATGCTGATCCAGCTGGAACTGCCTTATGCCAGCGAGGCGGGCCGGGAACAGGCCGCTGAAGTCATGGACTTCATCCACAGTGAGGCAGAACAGGTTTCCGAGGAACTTGCTGCCCGGAAAGGGGCCTTTCCTGCCTATGATCCGCAGTACAACCCCTATCCGGCCCGTCGCAATGCTGCCCTGACCTCTATCCAGCCTACAGGTACGGTGTCCATGATCGCGGACTGCGCGTCTGGCTGTGAGCCGTACTTCTCCATCGTGATGGTCAAGAACGTGATGGACGGTGATCGGCTCCTCATGGTGAATAAGCTCTTTGAGCAGGTGGCGCGGCGCGAGGGTTTCTACTCCAAAGAGTTGATGGAAAAGGTGGCGGAAAGCGGAACCGTGGTGGGGCACAAGGAAATCCCGGAAAAGTGGCAGGAAATCTTCCGTACCGCGCAGGACATTGCCCCTGAAGACCACATTAGAATGCAGGGTGCGCTGCAAAAGAACGGCGTGGACTCCAGCATCAGCAAGACCATCAATATGCCGGGCAGCGCTACCCGGGAAGACGTGCAAAGCGCGTATCTTTTGGCGCACGAGTTGGGCTGCAAGGGCGTCACTGTGTATCGCGACGGCTCCCGGGAGGGTCAGGTGCTGAACGCGGGGAAAGCGGCCAAGGAGCAGAGCGCTGTGGTCTCCACCCAGGGTTTGCAGGAAAAGGCCACGCTCCCGGATGTCTTGAACGCCAAGCGCTATCGCCTGAAGGATGTCAACCAGTCAACCATTTACCTGATTGTCTGCTTTGACGAAGAGGAAAACCCGATGGAGGTTTTTGCGAAGTTCCCCTTTGACAACCGGCTTGACCTGAAGGACAAGTCTACCATGTGGACAACAACCTGTCGTTTGGTGTCACTGGCTTTGCGCTACCAGATTCCCATGGGTGAGATCATCCGTCAGCTTGACCGATCCAGCGGGCATCGGCTTGATCTGCCTGCACAGTTGAGTCGTCTGCTCAAGTCCTTCATGGCAGGCACACACCATGGCTTTTCCTCAACCTGCCCGGAATGCAAGGGACGTATGGTTTTTGAGGAAGGTTGCGAACACTGTGTGGATTGCGGGTATTCCAAGTGCGCGTGAAGCTGGCAAGCAGAGACTGAACGCCAAGGCCGCCCTTCTTGCAAGAAGGACGGCCTTTTTCGGAAAAGCCTCAAGGTTGAAGAAAAGGCGGGACTGTGCTGGAATCAAGGCGGGCAATGCTCCCGCAGAGTGGAGCGAGGCCAAAGGGCGGCAAAAGGATGTGGAGGCCCGCTGGACGAAGAAGC
>CAMNHX010000069.1 GCA_946539945.1 uncultured Desulfobulbus sp.
CGCGCCCCGGCCTGATCGGGCAAAGCATCCTGATCTGATGAAAGAGGCGATCCGCAAGGTACGGTCCAGCAGCCACCGCGCCATGCAGCGCCTGCAGGACCAGACTCGGCAGGATCATTATGACCGCTACTTTGACGCTGTGGCCCGGGCCTTTGATCCCCATTCCACCTATATGCCGCCGACCAGCAAGGAGGACTTTGACATTCAGATGAGTGGCTCTTTGGAAGGCATCGGTGCCCTGCTCCGGGAAGACGAAGGTCTGATCAAGGTGGTGCGCATCATGCCCGGATCACCTGCGGAAAAACAGGGGCAGCTCCAGGCTGAAGACACCATTCTGGGCGTGTCTGAAAAGGGCGGAGAACTGGTGGACATCACGGAAATGCGCATCCGCGAGGCAGTCAAGTTGATCCGCGGTCCCAAGGGCAGTCAGGTGGTGCTGCAGGTCCGCAAACCGGACGGCGGCAAGATGAACATCACCATTACCCGCGACATTGTCCAGCTTGAAGAGACCTGGGCCAAGTCTGCCCTGCTGAAAACCGCGACCGGCACACCCATCGGCTATATTCTGGTGCCGAGTTTTTACCGAGATTTCAACGCTGCCAAAGGGACTGAAGGTCGCAACGTCACTGATGACGTTGGCAAGCTGGTGCAGGATCTGAAGCGGAAGGGCATCAAGGGTCTGATTCTGGATCTGCGGAACAACGGCGGTGGTGCGCTCAAGGATGCGGTCAGCATTGCAGGCATGTTCATTCCAGAGGGGCCTGTTGTGCAGGTCAAGGAAGGCGATGGCGAAATCGAAGTGCATGAGGATGAAAACAAGGGTGTGGACTATGACGGTCCCATCATTGTGCTGGTCAACCAGTTCAGCGCTTCAGCCTCGGAAATTGTAGCCGCCGCCCTGCAGGACTACGGACGCGCCGTGGTGATTGGCAGCCAACATACCCACGGCAAAGGCACGGTTCAGGTCATGCTCGACATGAACCGGTATCTGCCGATGTTCCGGGCACGCAAGAACATCAGCGATCTGGGTGCGCTCAAAATGACCATCCAGAAGTTTTACCGTATCAACGGCGGGTCCACCCAGTTCCGGGGGGTGACGCCTGATCTGATCGTGCCCTCCATGCTGGATCATCTGGAAAGCGGGGAGCAGTACATGGACTATGCCCTGCCTTGGGACCAGGTCTCGCCAGTGCCCTTCAAGGTCTGGCAGGGAGAGAGGCTGAATCTGGCGCAGGTCAAGAGAAAGGGCGGAGCCTGGGTGGCGAACAGCCCCAGCTTCCAGAACATCAAGCGGGAAAGCGACAAGGCCAAGGCTCGAGCCTTGCAAACCGTGGTCGTGGTGGCCGCAGGCGATATGTGGGTGGAGCGCCAGGATCTGGAGCGGGCGCGGAGTGAAGCCAAGGCTGCCGGCTTTGTGGAAGCACCAGAGGACGGGGAAGAGGACACGGGCAAGGACGGCAAAAAGAAGAAGCTGGAGGAAACCTTGAGCCGAGATCCCTACGTGCAGCTCTCCTTGGAACTGTTTGGAAATGCGGCAAAATAACCGGATCCGCAAGTGGTTTTGTCCTGCTTTTTTCGCTTGAAACAAGGTGGCAATCGTGCTAGTCCTATCAGGCGAAGGTGTGTGCTTTCAGGCGGGTGTCTCCGTCTCCCCAATGCGGATAGAGGGCGCAGATGGCGCTGTATGCGGAATTGGCCAGGATGCTGGCAGACAGGCAGAAGCAGATACTCGCCGTCTGGATCGCCAGAACTCTGCAGAGCTACAATTCATCAGATTTTTTCATAAACTCGCAGGATCGCTTTGCCAATCCTGTAGGAATGCTGGTTCGTGACGGGCTGACCAGGGTCTTCGAGCTGTTGCGGACAGAGGCTGAAGCCGAAGCCTTTGTTCAGCCGCTTGACCAGGTTATCCGCATCCGTGCAGTGCAGGAATTTGCCGCGTCGCAGGCTGTGGTCCCCTTTCTTGAACTCAAGTGGGTGGTCAGGGAAGTGCTGAACGAAGATCCGCCTGCCAACCCACCGACAGGCGAGCTGCATCACTTTGACTGCGCGGTGGACCGGGTCGCCCTGACAGCCTTTGATCTGTATTGCCAGTGTCGTGAGCAGTTGTACCGTACCCGCATCCGGGAAGTGAAGAGCGGGCGGGCCAGATTCACGGACAGCGGCTGCCCTTCCCGTCTGGCTGATGCCGGGACAGGAGGTGGAGCCAGCGAAAAAAGCTAGGAGGCAAGAACCGCCGGGCGGGAAAACTGTGCCTGCCAGGATCTGCGGCTTGCTGTGGATAAAACGTATGCGAAGGAGTGATTGATGAAGTACGCCTTCCCGCTGGCGGCAGTAGTTGCCCTGATCCTGATTGCATTGATCGCGGTGCAGATACCCGGCATGCAATACCTCTTCGGCGTGATCATCCCCTATCTTGCGGTAGCCGTCTTTGTTGGCGGTTTTATTTACCGCTTGTGCTACTGGGGAAAATCGCCGGTTCCCTTCAACATCCCGACCACCTGCGGCCAGGAATTTTCACTGCCCTGGATCAAACAGGACAAACTGGAGTGCCCCTCAACCCGACTCCAGGTAGTGGCGAGAATGTTTCTGGAAATCGTCCTGTTCCGCTCGCTTTGGCGCAACACCAAGGCGACCATGTACGAAGGGCCAAAACTCACCTACGAATCCAGCAAGTGGCTGTGGCTCTTCGGCATTGTGTTTCATTACAGTTTCCTGATCATCGTCCTGCGCCATTTGCGCCTCTTTCTGGAGCCAGTGCCTTCCTGCGTGGCGCTGGTTGAGATTCTGGACTCCCTGCTCCAGGTGGGCGCACCTTTGATGTACATTACAGACGCCACTATTCTTCTGTCCCTGATTATGCTCTTGTTGCGGCGTCTGTGGAATCCTTATGTGCGCTACATCTCTCTGGCCAACGACTATTTTCCGCTCTTCCTTATTCTGGCGATTGTGGGCACTGGCATTTTGATGCGCTACTTCATCCGCAGCAATGTGGACATTGAAGCCATCAAGCAACTGGCCATCGGGCTTGCCACCCTGCATCCCACCATTGTTGGCCCCATCAGTTCCCTGTTTTATGTGCATCTCTTCCTGGTCTGCACGCTTCTGGTGTATTTCCCCTTCAGCAAACTCATGCACATGGGCGGCGTTTTCTTGAGTCCAACCAGGAATCTGGCCAACGACTCCCGTATGCATCGGCATATCAATCCCTGGAACCCGCCGATCAAGCCGCATTCCTATGCCAGCTATGAAGATGAGTTCCGCGAGGATATGATTGCGCAGGGCATTCCGGTTGAGCAGGGTGGACCCCAGGAAGCCGGGGCCAAATAAAGCTGGCGAAACTGCTTGACGCACAGGTGAACTTTAACGCTTAAGGATAAAGCAATGGCAGCAGTGGTAAAAGTAGACAAACTGGCGCAAAGCGTTGTCAAAGGGCCGTCCCTGATGACGGGCGGTTACCCGACCAAGCCGTGGATGGAGGTCCCGGCGGTCTTCAAGCCCGGCAATTACGCCTACCCGACCAAGCCGGAAAAACTGGAATACCTGAACCGGCAGCAGGGCGTGAGTTTTCCGAATGCCCGGGAATGGAATCCTGAAGATGATGACTGGAAACTGCCGGAAAACTGGAAGGAGATCATCCTTCAGGGTTTGAAAGACCGGCTGGACCGCTTCCGCTCCCTGAAAATTTTCATGGATTGCTGCGTGCGTTGCGGCGCTTGCGCAGACAAGTGCCACTTCTTTCTGGGCACAGGCGATCCCAAGAATATGCCGGTCTTGCGCGCTGAACTCCTGCGCTCGGTGTACCGCAACGACTTCACCCTGGCCGGCAAAATTCTGGGCAAGCTGGCTGGCGGACGGGAAATGACTGTGGGCGTTCTGAAGGAATGGTTCATGTACGCCTACCAGTGTACAGAATGCCGACGCTGCTCGGTCTTCTGCCCCTATGGCATTGATACCGCTGAAATCACCATGATGCTGCGCGAACTCCTGCACATGGTGGGCATTGGTATCAACTGGGCCATGGAGCCGGTCTCCAACTCCAACCGCACCGGCAACCACATGGGTCTGACCCCGCAGGCTTTCAAGGGAAACGTTGAGTTCCTCTGCGACGACATTGAAAACCTGACTGGCATCCGGGTCAATCCGACCTTCAACCGCAAGGGCGCGGAGATTCTCTTCATCACACCGTCTGCGGACGTGTTCGCCGAGCCTGGCATCTTCACCTGCATGGGCTACCTGCTCCTCTTTGAGGCCATTGGTTTGGACTACACCTGGTCCACCTATGCCTCGGAAGGTGGCAACTTCGGTCTCTTCACCTCCAACGAGATGATGAAGAAACTGAACGGCAAGATGTACGCCGAGGCCAAGCGTCTGGGCGTCAAATGGATTCTGGGTGGCGAGTGCGGTCATATGTGGCGTGTTGTCCACCAGTATATGGATACCATGAACGGTCCGGCGGATTTTCTGGAAGTGCCCAAATCCCCTCTGACCGGCACGGTCTTTGAGAACGCGAAGTCCACCAAGATGGTACACATCTCCGAGTTTACCGCTGATCTGATCAAGAACGGCAAGATCAAACTCGACAAGACCCGCAACAGCCATGTGATCCCCACCTTCCACGACTCCTGCAACCCGGCCCGGGCCATGGGGCTTCTGGACGAGCCGCGCTACATTCTGGATAATGTGGTGGAGAAATGGTACGAGATGCCTGAAAACACCATCCGCGAAAAGACTTTCTGCTGCGGTTCGGGTACAGCGCTCAACACCGATGAAATCATGGAACTGCGTATGCGCTCCGGTTTGCCCCGGGCCAATGCCGTGAAATACGTACATGAGAAGCACGGCGTCAACACGCTGGGTTGCGTCTGCGCCATTGACCGCGCCACCCTGACCACCCTGATGGACTACTGGGTCCCCGGCGTCCAGGTGGCAGGCTTGAGCGAACTGGTTGGCAACGCCCTGGTGATCGACGGCGAACAGCGGCAAGACCTGACCGAGGGTCTGCGCACCCTGGTTTAAGAATACGGCAGAACTGGAGGAACCGTGATGTACGACCGCGTTAAAATCAGTACAGGGCTGCTTGTCGTCGTCCTGCTGGTACTAATACCCTTTTTCTATAACAATGACGCAAGCAAGGCTGCGCCGGAATTGACCATGCCCACCAATGCCAAGGCATGCGTGCTGCCCCGCGCTGAAATGCGCGCCAAGCACATGCAGCTTCTGAACACCTGGCGCGACGAAGTGGTCCGCAAAGGCGACAGCAGACCGGTGCTCGTTGATGGCAAGGAATATCCGAAAAGTTTGCAGCTCAACTGTATGGAATGCCACACCAGCAAGGTGAATTTCTGCGACAAGTGCCATAACTATTCCTCAGTGCGTCCGTACTGCTGGGATTGCCATTTGGCTCCTGTTGAGTGAACGGCGAAAAGGAGACAAACAAATGGATCAGAAACGAAGAAATTTCCTGAAGGTAGCGGGCATCTCCACCTTGGCCGGACTGGGCGCGACGACCGGTCTGGGGCGGCTGTTTGAGGGAGCCAAGCCGGCCTTGGCTGACAACGCCACGCCTGCACACGCAGCCGACAATTCCGGCGTCAAGGCCAAGCGCTACGGTATGCTGATCGACGCCCGCAAGTTTCGGGAAGACCCCAGTCTGGGAGAAAAGGTGGTCCGGGCCTGCCATCAGGTCCACAACGTGCCGGAATTCCCGGAAAAGCGGGATGAGATCAAGTGGATCTGGATGACCCACTTTGAAAACGCCTTCCCGGAGCAGCCGACCCTGTATCCGGATCACGCGACAGAGACGGCCCAGTTGCCCATCCTGTGCAACCACTGCGACAAACCGCCCTGCGTGCGCGTCTGTCCGACCCAGGCCACCTTCCGCAGCGCAGACGGTATTGTGGTCATGGACTTCCACCGCTGCATCGGTTGCCGCTTCTGCATGGCAGCCTGCCCCTACGGGAGTCGCAGCTTCAACTGGCGCGATCCCCGCCCCTTTATTGACGAGAGCACCAAGAACAAGGATTTTCCGACCCGTACCCGCGGCGTGGTGGAGAAGTGCAACTTCTGCGCCGAGCGTCTCCGGGAGGGCAAATTGCCAGCCTGTGTGGAAGCCTGCGGTGACACCAAGGCCATTGTATTCGGCGATTTGAACGACCCGACTTCGGAACTGCGGCAGATGCTGAAGCAGAACCATACGGTTCAGCGGAATCCTTCTCTGGGTACGCATCCTTCCGTCTTCTACATCGTGTGAGGCTTCCATGTTCGAGAAAGCGTTAAAAGGAAACAACTACTACTGGATGTGGCTGGCCTTTCTGGGCTTTGTTATTGCTTTAGGCTGCATCTGCTTTTTGCGCCAGTACTTTTACGGCCTGGGACTGACCGGCATGACCCGTGATATTTCCTGGGGGCTGTACATTTCCCAGTTCACCTTTCTGGTTGGTGTGGCTGCCGGAGGCGTGATGCTGGTTCTGCCCTACTATATCCATGACTTCAAGGCTTTTGGCCGTATCACCATTCTGGGCGAATTTCTGGCCATTCCTGCTCTGCTGATGTGCATGATGTTCATCATGGTGGACGTTGGGCAACCGCTCCGCGCCATGAACATGATCCTGCATCCGACCCCGCATTCCATGCTGTTCTGGGATATGTGCGTGCTGTTGGGCTACCTGTTCCTGAACATCCTCTGCGGCTGGGTGATTCTGACTGCTGAACGCAAGCAGGTGCATCCGCCCAAGTGGATCTATTTCTTTGTCTATTTCTCAATTCCCTTTGCCTTTTCCATCCACACGGTTACGGCCATGCTGTACTGCGGCCTGCCGGGACGGCATTACTGGCTGTCTGCCATCATTGCCCCGCGCTTTCTGGCCTCGGCCTTTGCAGCAGGCCCCTGCCTGATCGTGATTCTGGCGCTCATCCTGAAGCGGGTGGCGAACTTTGATGCAGGCAAGGTAGCCATTGACAAGATCGTGACCATCATCATCTACGCGGCCATTGCCAATATGTTCTTCTGGTCCCTGGAAGTGTTTGTCGGCGCGTATTCCAACGTGCCGGGGCATCTGCACTCCTTGCAGTACCTGTTCTTTGGACTGGAGCATCATGGACACGTGTACAACAATCTTGTGCCCTTCATGTGGCTCTTCCTCATCCTGTTTATCGTGGGCATCTGCCTAGTCAGCCATCCCAAAACGCGGCACGACAATGACCGCTGGTTAGGCATTGGTTGCGCCTGCATCTTCACAGCCTTCTGGCTGGACAAGGGTGTGGGCTTCGTGCTGGGCGGCTTTGTTCCCACGCCGACTGAAGAGATTGTGGAGTACTATCCCCACTTCAACGAGCTGATGATTACTGCCGCCATCTGGGCAGCCGGAGCCTTTATTCTGACCGTGCTGTACAAGATTGCCATTGGGGTGGATCGCGAGATTGAGGCTTGAACGGCACTCGTCGTCTTGCCGTCCAGCTTGATACGCAGCAAGGGCTGATTCCGGGGATTCCGGGATCAGCCCTTGCATTTTGGCTTCAGGGCAGGGATGGAGAGCGCAAATCCGTTCTGCAAAACTTACGCCAACCTGATCAAATCTATCTCAACGTGATCGGTT
>CAMNHX010000070.1 GCA_946539945.1 uncultured Desulfobulbus sp.
CTTGGAGATTTTTTGAATGTTATCAAAATGTTACACTTGTGTAAACACCCCCTAATATTTTCAACCTGTTATAGACAGCCTTTCCCGAAAAATATCTCGACTCAAGTACCATTTGTCACAACCTGTCGAGGTCATGCCGGATATGCCTCTGTTCCGCTACGGCGTCTTCCGGGAGGACAGTACACAACGCGAAGGCCAGGCACGCTGGTGGCTTGCCAGCAGCAAATTCAGGCAGCGGCAAAAATATCCTGCGCCGCAATGTACAGCAGCAGTAAACCAAAAGCGGCCAGTGGCAAGGGTAACAGCAGGAGCAGCAGCAGCAGCAACAGACACAACCCAAACCACTGTGGTTGCGTGAACTGCACGGCATAGACCAGGACACCGATGCACACGCAGGCCAACAGGAGGGCGGACACAACCGTGGCCACGGGCCGCCAGTTCGCCAGACAGGCGTACAGCCCCTGCCAGAAGGCGGTGCGCGGGCAAAAGTTGCCCAGCATAATCAAGGGCACGGCAAACAGATAGCCAGCCAGCGCAGGCCCCAAGGCCAGGACCAGGACGCACCCCAAGCCCCGCAGCGTCAGCTGTCCGACCGGCAGGGTAGTAAACCGCGAGACCAGATCCCAAGCGTCCAGAGTGATCCAGACCGTGCCGGCGCCGAGCAACAACAAGACGGTCCAGAGGCCCATCCGGGTCAGTTCATGCCAGTGCTTGCAGACCGCAGCCCAAGGAGCCAGAATGGAGGGCGATTCGCCACAGTCCTGCCAAAAGGCGGCGGTCATGGACGCCCCCAGAAACACGGGCAACAGCAGCAACGGCAGAAAGCCCTTGAGTACTGGCGCAAATCCGGCCAACAGGGCCAGCGCACCGATCAGAAAGAGCAAGGCCAGCCAATCCAGCCACTGGCTTTTGAGCATCCGCCAGGCCAACATCAGCCAGAAGAGTCCTCGCCTTGCCGGAAACACCCGGGGCTCACTTTGCCACTCGTAGAGGCAGCGGAAATGAAAGCCACGCGACAGATCCTGCAAAACGCTGTGTTCTTCAGCCTCCTCATCCCGCTTCACACGGCGACGCGGCACAAGGCCACTGGGGCGCAACACCACGTCAGCTCCAAGGGCAGCCAAGGCATTCCGATAGCGGAGTCCGGTCAGGGCATCCACCTCTTTTTTTACACGTACAAGCTGTCCGCCATTTACCATCTGTTCAGCCTCTGCTTCGTCAATGCCAGCCAGAGACGAGAGACGGTGTGCGCAGACCTTGGCGTCCACGCCGGGCAAAACCTGCCCGGTCAAAAGAATGTCAACCTTACGCATCCTGGAAACAGTGCCTCTTTTAAGGTCTTCCCTTGTTCAGGCAAGGCTTGGAGCCGGGCCTGACTCATTTTGACGGGTTCCTGCTACTGACGGCCTGACTGCGCCGCTTACTGCGTTCGCTTGCGCACGCTTCCCAGAGAATTCTCCTCTGTCCCTTTTGTCGGACGGGACATCTGTCGCTTCTGAAGACCATTGAGTCGCAATTCGCATTTCCATGCTTGAAGTCGTTTTATGGCTGGAGTTATACTTTGGCCTATGGATAAAGACAACGATATTCGGCACGGCAGACACTGCGTTTTCAAGATGCACGTTCATTTGGTCTTTGTGACCAGGTATCGTCACAAGGTTTTTGACAGAGCAGCCATCGAGCGTCTTCGCGCCATTTTTGCCAAGGTTTGCGTCGATTTTGAAGCGCAGTTGATCGAGATGGATGGAGAGGGAGACCATGTGCATCTGTTGGTGGAATACCCACCCAAGGTGGCGGTCTCAACCTTGGTGAACAGCCTCAAGGGGGTATCGAGCCGTTTGCTGCGCAAGGAGCGACCGGACATGGCAAAGCGATACTGGAAAGGTATGCTCTGGTCACCATCCTATTTTGCCGCCAGTTGCGCTGGTACTTCAATAACCATGGTGCAGCAGTACATTGAAAAACAATCGATGGTATCATCTGTCCCATGAATTTTGCAATAAAAAATCAAGGCAAAAGCGCTCTAATCCAACACAACATGAGGGGCTTATATGTCAGTCATCCGTGAACGCCAACAACTCCGGGATATGGCGTGCATTCCTTTGAATTTGTTGCGGCAGGTCACAACAAGACACCCGGGAGCCTGGACTCATGTCAACAAGATGCGAGACTTGCGTGGTGTCGGTACAATCAAGCATTGGCCGGATTGGTGCTTTTGTCCCCGCACCTTTTTTCTGCAAACCGCCATGTCCGACTTCCCCCCTGAACGTATAAAAGCAGCCCTGGCAAAGATGCCACCTGAAAAAAAAAGCGAACGTCTGGCCCTGGCGGATGTGATGACCGCCCTGGCCGCTTGGCGCATGGGCATGAGCATCTACCGTTTCGACCCGACCTTGGCACAATCCCTCGTGGCAACGCCGGTGGACAAGTTGCCGGTCAAGGCGTTCTACCACCTGCCCGAATGGTGCGTCTATATTGAAGCGCCTCCGGGCCTATCTCCGGACATAATAGGTTTTTTCGCCCATCTGGAGTACGTGTATTACAAGGAAAGCGCCTCGCTGCATCTTATCTACATCAAGCGGGGCGAGCCAGGGACTCCGTTGTACACCGATACAATGGCTCTGCCCCTGGACTACACAACAATCGAGGAAAGTGTTTTGGCCGCACAGACCCGATCCGCAGAGTACAGCGCCCTGCACGGTCTCACTATGACATATCCTCACGACCAGGCCCGGAAAATAGCCCAGGGCGAATCCCGCTACGCTCTGCCCGCCTGCCTGAACCTCATCCTCTACCTCTGCGCTGACGAGGCGGATTTCGGAGACAGGGCAAGACCGCGCAACCCCGAGCCGACCAAGACCAAGAAGGGGATGAAGCTCTTCCCGGCCAGCGCACCCCGCTACTGGAGCGTCGGCCAGACGCTGGGAGAAAAACTCCGCGAGGCCGTGCGGCTTCGGAACGAAGACGCGGGCGAGCGCTCCGGCCCATCACCTCATCTCCGTCGTGCCCACTGGCACAGCTATTGGGTGGGCAAGGGGCGCAAGGATATCCGCGTGCGTTGGCTGCATCCCATTCTGGTCGGCATCAACGCGGGAGCAATCGCGCCGGATACAGCCCCGGACGAGGTACGACATTAGACCTGTTCGGTAACCGGAAATTGGCCGGGGAAGCGCCCCCCCTCATCCTGTCATTTTGAGCGCATCAGCGCGACTTTTCCGCGAAAGTGGTACAAATCAATCTTCAGTTGTGGCATGAGATGGACTTGTACTGTGCTGGCGCACTGAAAACGTTCAGCATGACAAACTTCAAGGGTGCAGGAGGGCAGAACAGGGGTTGCCGACCAGCTCTACTCTTCTGCGGCTCTGTCAGGCGCAGACAATCGCCAACGCGACTGCGGCTTCACCTCGCCGATCAGCTGATCCAGCAGGCGCTGAAAGACACTGCGCCGGATCTCTTCCGCGCCCAGGCTCAAGAGATGGGCGCTTGTCACCTGACAGTCAATCAACTGGATGCCCAGATGCGGTGCCTGCCGTACCAGAGTGGCCAAGGCCGCCTTGGAAGCGTCGCGTACCGAGGAAAACATGGATTCACCAAAGAAAACCCCGCCCAGGGCCACGCCATACAGACCGCCTGCCAATACCCCGTCCTGCCAGCTCTCCACGCTGTGGGCAAAGCCCAACTCGTGCAGACGACCATAGGCTGCCCGCATCTCCGGCAACAACCAGGTTCCCGGCTGACCGCGCCGGGGCGCGTCCGCGCAGGCGGCAAGCACTTGGGCAAAGGCCGTGTCCGCCCGGACCGTAAAGACCCCGGAACGCAGGGTGCGTGCCAGACGGCGCGAAATGTGCATTTTTTCCGGGAAAAGCACCAGCCTGGGGTCTGGCGTCCACCACAGCAGCGGATCGTCCGGGCCGTACCACGGAAAAATGCCCTGCCGATAGGCGGCCAGCAGACGGGCAGGCGACAGATCGCCACCCACGGCAAGCAGTCCTTCCGGGGCTGCCAGTTCGGGCGGCGGAAAGACTGGCTTGCTGTTCAAACGATAGACAGGCATGGTGTTTTCCTCTTGATGGCGTGCGAAAAAGAAACCGGGATTCCTCTTGTCTCCAGCAGCGCCATCATCTTGTACCGCAAAACAGGGATGACGGCGCTGCTTTTGCCTTTCTTGCCTTTCCATACATTTCGCGCTATACCACTTGTTGCAGCGGCAATGGCGGAGTTGTTTCACTGTGGGGAAAGCGTGGAATCAGGAGGTGTGGCTGATTCGGACCGTACAAGCCCCACAGAAGAATGGAAAGCGAAAAGCAGACTGTGTGGGCAGTTCCCTTGCAGCAGGACTCCGCCCCTCTTGCAATCAGTGAGTATCCAGCTTCCGCTTTCAAGCGGAAGAAAATATCAGGTTCTGTCCGCACAGGCCGGACTCCTTTTCCCCATTCAGCCGCAGGAGGTCTCATGAACAGTGAAAACACCAGTTGGGACGCGATCCCTTCCCCTGATCTGCACGATCTGAAAGTGGACTGGGACTACAAGACAGACGAACCGGACGAGCGACGCCAGTCCCATCGCTTAAGCGATCAGGAACTGATCAAAATGTTCGGCGTTGCCTGTATTCCCGCCAAGATCGCCACTGTGCGGACCGTGCATCGCGGCATCTTGCAGGACATCAGTGAAACTGGTCTGGCCGTGCGCCTGCCAGACGCGCTGGCCGTGGATGAACGGGTCAAGCTCGGCTTCTTTCTGGACGGCAACAAGATACTCTGCCAAGGCACGGTGCGCCACGTCAACGAAGGCGCTTTGGGCTATACCTGCGGCATTCGGCTCTCCGGCCTGGACGAGGCCACGAGGGCGCGTTTGAGCAGCCTCTATGTGTCTGCCACCCTGAAACGCAACCGCTAACCTCTGACTTTCCGGCTTCGTACCGCCATGCACAACCCGCAGACAGATTCCAGCGCACCTCTGCCGCCTTTTCAGGATGCGCCCAATCCGGGCCTGTTCTTTCCAGGCGCACAACGGGAAGAAATATGTCAGAATCTGCTGCTGAATCTGGTGGCAGGCCAGCGTTTCCTGCACCTGAACGGACCTTCTGGTTCAGGCAAGACCCTGCTCTGTCTGGTGTTCATGGAGCGCCTGCCTTCAGAGTGGACGCCTGTGTATCTGGATACACCAGCCAGCTCCTACGACAGCCTGATCCGTCGTGCCTGCATTGATCTGGGCACGACCGGAGACAGCAAAAGCCATGACTTCTCCTGGCCTGTGGAGTTCAACCGGCAACTGCTCGCCCGGCAGGAGAAGGGAGGCAAGGTGGTTCTGGTTGTTGATCAGGGCGAACAACTCTTTCAGGCTACCCTGGAACGGCTGGTGCAACGCTGTCGCAACAGCGGCGAGACCGCCCCGGCCTTTGTCCTGCTGCTGGCCGGAACCGCAGAACTGATCCCGCTTTTGAACCGACTGGCTGAAGAGGAACCGAACAACGGTCCGGACAGCAGCTATGACCTGCTCCCCATGACGCAGGCAGAAACAGATCAGTATCTCCGCTGCCACCTGAACGGCGCAGGGATCAGTTGGAGCAAACACGACGCCATACTGGGCAGCCAGGGATGCGCTGAAATTTTCCAGCAGGCACAGGGCAACTGTGGGTGTACCAACGAGGCGGCGCGGACTGTGCTGGCCCCTGCCCTGTCCACCGCACTTGCCACTACAACCGCAGCAGATGAGCCGGTGTCCCCGGATGTCGCGCTCCAGCAACCGGGAACGGTTCAGCCTTCTTCCGCCCCAGCCAGAACAGGGAAACCCGTCTGGTCCCCCCAGACAGGCATGAGTACAAACTATGCCCCACATCGGGTCATGCGCAGGAAAACGCAGGCCATTCTGCAGGAACCGGCCTTCCGCTGGCAGCGCACGCACGCCGGACACAGTGTTCTGGCAGAGTCCATTCTCCACGTCTATGACCTGCTCACCGCAAGACGCCTGCTTCTGGGCAGTCTCTTTGCCTTGAGTCTCTTTTTCTGTGCATTGGGGTTGTTTCTGGAGTTTGGCCCTGCCTCACCCCCTGTTGGCGGGACCGTGCAGACGCAAGAGGAAGAAGCCAAAACTGTTGTCGCATCCCCAACCCAACAGCAGACAACAAGTGGGCCTGCCGCAGAGACGGCGCAGCCCCAGCAGTCTGCTGAAGACCAGACAAGTGCGGAACTGTTCAAAAAACGCCTGGCAGCCAGTTCCGCTCTGATAGCCGCCTCGTACCGGGGCGCCAGCACCATCCACGTGCTGACGATTTCCGGGCCGGACGCCCAGGAGCAAATGGCCCGCCTGCTGACCAAGCCTGCCTTCCGGCAGGCAGACCAGCAGCTCTACATTGTTACGGTCGAAAGCGAAAAGCCTGCCTGTTTGTTGTTCTACGGCATCTTTGAGACAGCAGAGGCTGCCCGGCAGGCACGCAACAGCCTGCCCGTTGAACTGCGCGTCCATCACCCTTATCCCCTTCCCGTGGCTGATGCTCTGCTGCTGAAGGAAGGCTGAAGTCGCAACCATCATCTGCAACCATGGATATTCTGCTTGCCAAGCCCCGCGGCTTCTGTGCCGGGGTCAATCGTGCCATTGCCCTGGTCCACTCTGCGCTTGAGGAGTACGGCGCTCCGGTATATGTACTCCACGAAATCGTACACAATACCCACGTGCTGACCGAGTTGCGCGAGTTGGGTGCAGTCTTTGTGGAAAGTCTGGACGAGATCCCGCCGGGCAGCCATACCATTTTCAGCGCCCACGGCGTGTCGCGTGAGGTTGTGGACCGGGCCGCTGTCTTGGGTCTGCATACGCTGGATGCGACCTGTCCGCTGGTGGCCCGGGTGCATCGCCGTATCATCCGCCTGCACCGGGCCGGTTGCGCCCTGCTGGTGCTGGGTCACAGGGGGCATCCCGAAGTGGAAGGCACCTGCGGTCAGGTGGATTCGCCTGTGGCCGTGATCGCCAGGCCCGAAGAAGTGGCAGCCTTGCCTGTTCCGGCGGGCGCAAAGGTAGGCTACGTAACCCAGACCACTTTAAGCGTGGACGAGACTGAAGTCCTGCTTGCCGCCCTGCGTGACCGCTTTCCACAGCTTGAGGAGCCAGATCACAGTGACATTTGCTACGCCACCACCAACCGCCAGCAAGCGGTCCGGGAACTGGCCGAACTTTGCGATCTGGTGCTGATTGTCGGTTCCAAAAACAGTTCCAACTCCAACCGGTTGAAGGAGGTAGCTGCGGCCCGCAAAACACCTGCATACCTGATTGACGACGCCAGGGACATCCAGCCGGAATGGCTTGCAGGCATCCAAAGGGTTGGGGTAAGTGCCGGAGCCTCGGCGCCGGAACACCTGGTGTCGGAGGTAGTAGTACGCTTGCAGGCCATCTCGCCCGGAGCGGTCGAGGAAATGGCTGGAGAAGACGAGGGAATCAGCTTCCCGGTTCCCGGTATACGGGAGCGGTGAGGGGAAGGCAAAGCTCCAGAGAGAAGAACCGTTCTGCAAAACTTACGCAAACCTGATCAAACCTCTTCAAGCGTGATCGGCTTGCTGTTTGCTTCCTGCTTCAACAAGGCTACCCAAGGGAACAAG
>CAMNHX010000071.1 GCA_946539945.1 uncultured Desulfobulbus sp.
ACGGAAACGCTCTAAAGTCCGCTCTAAAGTCTCAGTGGTATCGGCGAACAGCTCAATTCCTGGCCCTGGAAGCGAGAGCGGCATTGGGCAGTTCTTGATCTGGCAGATCACTGACAGCAGTTCACGCAACCCGGCCAGAATCGTCGGAAAGGCAAGGCAAGCGTCCAAAGACAGGTTTCGCACGAGAGTATCAAAGAATGCCACGGTACACCGCAGCTATCCCGTGAATGGTACGCGACTCACTGTACTCCCTTTTCACTGTCCTGTTTTGCCGGGGCTGCGACAGGGACAGGGCGTTTCTTTTGGGCTGGAACCAGCCGCATCAAGGTCTGGGTAGTGAACTCGCTGCCTGGCTTCAGGGGCAGGTTCTTGAGCGGCACTTCGGCCCGGGCAGCCTCCCGGTGTCCGCCAGCGGAACCGTACTGGGCAAACATCTTCTGCGCCAGCCTGCCCGCGTTTTTGCGGTAGCCGTCGCAACGGAAAATGACCACCAGCTTGTCCCCGTACTGCCCGGAGACCAGTACCCAGTCGTAGCCGTCCACAGTGTTGAAGAAGTCGGCGATGATCACCAGAATGTCCGGCGTACTCACAGAACCCAGATGGGCAAAGCACTTACCCTTGGCATACTTCATCACAGACAGCGCGTTGCGGAAGTGCTTGATTTCAGTGCGCCGGATGGTGGTCAGCTCGAACTTGCGCACCAGGTCAAGGTTGGCCCGTGCCAACAGGCTGCGGAAACAGATACCTTCCGCAGGCTGCAGGGTCTGGCGCTGAAAGTTCTGGGTATCCACCTTGACGCCGTAATAAAGCGCAGTGGCCAGGGACGAGGAGAGTTTGATCTTTGCGGCCTTCAGGTATTCTGTCAGCATGGAGGAGGCAGCGCCGTATTCCGGGCGGATGTCAATAAAGGGCGCATCCCAGCCCGCTGTGACAGGATGGTGGTCAATCACGGCAGTGAACTGCATCTTCTCAAAGACCGGCAGATGGGTCGGCTGGGAGTCCACCAAGATGCGCTTGGTGAATTCCCGACCGGTTAGCGTGTGCAGACGCTCAATGCGCAGGTTCAGCCGCTGCACCATGGTGATGTTGTTGAGGCGGCGGATCTCGTTGGGATACCCGATGGTCACGCTCTGCACCCGATAGCTCAAAAGCCGCTTCAGGGCCATGGCGCAGGCCAGGGCATCCGGGTCAGCGTTGATGACCACAAGCACTGTGTCACTGCGTTCAAACTGCGCCCACAGTCCTTGCAGGCGGGCAGTGGCAGAAATTTTGCCCAGTCTGGTGGCAGTGAGCTTGGGCGAGACCTTTTCCAAATGTTTCGGTGTGGTGGAAGCCATAGAAAAGAAGTAAGATGCGGGAAACCTGTGCAGGATGAACCGGACTGCGCCAGTCCTTCCTCCTCTGGCTTGCGTGCCAACCTACCACAGAAAGAACGGCTTGAGAAGTTCCTTTCCCGGAAGTAGCGGACCTGATCCAGCGCTTCCATTCCCCATTGCCCTCCATTACTCCTGTGCTGCTGCTTACCCGCTACATACTCCGGCATTTTCTGCGCAATCTGGGGCTGCTGCTGGTTGCGCTCATTGCCCTGTATCTGCTCATCGATTTCTTTCAAAAGATCGACGACTTTCTGGAAAAGGACAAGTCCCTGGGCGTGATCTTCAGGTTCTTTGTCCTGAACATTCCCTTTATCGTGGAGCAGATGAGTCCGGTTTGCGTGTTGCTGGCAGGCGTCATTACCCTGGGCACGCTCAATCACAGCAACGAACTGGTCGCGCTCAAGTCCTGCGGCATTTCGCTGCGCCGGATCGTGGCTCCGCTTGTTGCCGCTGGCGCGGTCTGCGTGCTGATCTTTTTGGCCATGTCGCAGTGGGTTCTTCCCCGGACCGTGGCTGTGACCAACGCGATCTGGAACAAGGACATCAAGGGTCGTGTCGCCTTGGGCATCTATCGCAACGGGCGCTACTTCTACCGGGGCGAGGAGGGCTTTTACTCCTTTCAGCGGCCCAGTCTCAAGGAGAACCGTTTTCTGTTCTTCTCGTACAGTACCTGGGATGCGCAGTACGCGCTGGACTCCATTCTGGCTGCACAGAGCGCCAAATGGGAAAAAGGACTCTGGCTGCTGAACCAGGGGCAGGAGAAACGCCGTACCGGGCCAGAGCAGTACAGCACCGAGATCTTCCCTGTCCAGGGCAAGGTGATGCGCCTCCCGGAAAGGCCAGACAGCTTTTTCGTGTCTCCCTATCACACCATGGAAATGTCACTGCTTGAACTGTATCAGGCCACAAAGCGTCAGCGCACGCCAGAGGAGGCCAGCCAGGCCCTGGCTGAATTTTACGGCCGCATCTCGTACACCACTTTGGGCCTGCCGCTCCTCCTGCTGGGCCTGCCGTTCCTGCTCATCGTGTACCGCAGATGGGGGCGCGATCTCTCGCTGGCCATTCCGGTGAGCTGCGGCATAGCCTTTTTCTGCTGGGGCGTGTGGGGACCTTTGCAGGCGCTGGCCAAGGCTGGCTACATTGCGCCCCTGACCGCTGCTGTCAGCGTGCATATTATGGTGGGACTGGCTGGTCTGGCCCTGCTGGTGCGGGAGGATCTCTGATGCCGGAACGGGTGGGAATTGTCGGCGTACCGCCCTTGGAGATCATTGCCCGACTGAACCGGGAAGGCGCGGAAATCGTGGATCTGGACGAGCCGCAGGTGCAAGAGTCGCTTGGCCGGACAGCTACTCTGGTCCCCCAAGTGTACTGCGCCATTCTGCGCACCGTGGTCCTCAATGCCCTGCATCTGCACCTGGACCGCGTCTTTGTTGACGTAGGGCCGGGCAAGTGCAATGGCGCCCTGCACATTGCCGACACGCTGGCTGATCTGCTCTCTGTTCCGATCCTGTGTACGGAAAACCGCGATCACAGGCCCTTTGGCTTTCCTCTCTGCACGACAGCCATGCCACTTGTGGACAGGTTTGTCCGCATCACCAAAAGCGTGCAAAGTGCTGCGCCCCATGAAGCCAGACCACCCTGCAAGGCGCTCTGCGGCTTCTGGGGTGTGCCGCCCCGGGATTTCAGCGTGCTGAAGCCCTTTCCGCCGCAGACCCATGTTTTTGGCTGGACGCGCTGCATGGAAAACAAGACGCCCGCTGATCTGGATTTGGAGCGCCACTGCGATCCCCACCTGCCCACCGTGTTTTTTACCCAGTCCTTTTGCGCCAAGTCAGCGTTGGCCTGGCGCTTGGGCCGCCAGCATCCGCAAGCCCTGGTGATTGACTGCGACGTTAGCCCCAGCAATTCGGCGCGGGCCAAGATTGAAGCCTTTCTGGCGCTTTCCGGGGTGCCACTTGCAGACGACCATGCTTCTGGCTGACTTTGGTACCACCTACTGCAAGATTCTGGACACAGAACAGGATGCAGCGCCGCGCATTCTGCCCAGTCGTGAACTGCCCCCGGATTTCCGGGCTGATCTGGCCACGGGTCACAACGCCCGTCACCGCAGCAAGCAGGCGCTCAACGAACTGATCGCCCTGGCCCGGGGGGGCAGGCGTCTGGTGCGGGAGGAGAGTTTTGTGCTTCTGGACTGCGGCAGCCGCGACCTGAAGTTTGTGCGCTTTGCCAAGGGGCGGGTGGCGGACATGGGTTGGAACACGGAGTGCGGCGCGTCCATGGGCTTTACCGTTGAACTGCTGGCTGCCTACTATCATCTGGACTACGCGACCATGCGCGTGCCGCAGGGCGGTTTTTCCGTGACCTGCGGTGTCTTGGGCATGAGCCAGATCTTTGATGCCGTGGTTGCTGGTGCGAGCGAGGAGGATGCTGTGGCTTGTTTTGTACGCGGCATTGCCCGGAATGCCTGGCGCTTTGCGGGCAACCCGGACAGACTGCACCTGTCCGGCGGTCTCTGCGACAATCCGCTGTTTCTGGCCTGCCTGCCCTGCGAGGTACAGCCCCTGGGGCGCTTTGTCCTGCTGGAAGGTCTGAAAGAGTGCCTCCCGGATGACCCGTCTTCTCTGCAATAAGGGGATTGAGGGTTGACCGCTGATCTGCCCGGTCATAGGGCGATCAGCACTTCTGAAGAGCTACTTGTTTGGAACTTCTTCCTCGCCTGAAGGCGGGGATTCCTGGCGTGTTCAGCAGCAAGAAGCTGTATTTACAAACGTAACATTCTGAACGGAAATACTCTAGAGCAGTTCCGTTTTGTCTTTTTACTTTTTTCCCGCTTCGCTGGAAAGCGCGAAGCGCTGAAGGCTTTCCAGTGCGCCAGCACGGTGAAAGCAGTCCTGAAGCATACCGGGAAGCTGGCAGGAGATGGACTTTTACCGCTTCGCTGAAAAGTCACTCCGCTTCACTCCGTTCAGCATGACATAGAAAGTGAAAACGGAATTGCTCTAAAATACCATAGCCTCACTCTTTGCTGCGTGAACTGGAGTCGGAAGGCTGCTTGTCTTGAGCATTTTGTCCGCGTTCCCACTCTTCAAGATGCTTTTGGTTGATCCGTTCAATTTCCTGTACATACTCCTTTTCCAGTGCCTCGAGCTTTTTTCTTTCGTTGGAGAGGATTTCATTGAGACGGTCAACCTGATCGTCCGTCATTGAGGGCAGGATGTCCAGCCAATACTGTCGTTCATCCTGTTCCATTGATTTTGTTGTCAGGAGCATCTCAATGAGAATAGGGTATTTTTTCTCAATTTTTCTTCTTGTCTCCTCATCAATCTCGTATGTATAACCCTGATGAACAATGGTATTCTCCTTGGTTCGTTTGTATGAAACTTCAGAATTGCCAGTTTCCGCCGCAGCAGCACTGGAGAACAGCAAAAAAACAAGGGGAATGACAAGTGTAGTCTTGAACAAGTATTGCATATTTCGCATGGCTTTTCTCCTTTTTCAAGGTTTGAGCGTGATGAGACTGACGCTTCCGAAGAAAGCCTATCATCCTGTTCTTCCCGCATCAAGAAGTTTTTTGGGAGAGCAGCAATGAAGCGAGGGGGATACCGCAACAACGCCGTCAATTTTCCACAGTTCCTGCGCCGGTTTCAGACCCCCTCTTCGCCTGTCTGGCTGGGATCACAGGGTTCCAGGTTCCGTGATCACGATCCGTTTTTTCAAGGGAATCTCCGCGATCCGCTCTTGGGCTTCGGTGTTCAAGTCCGGCAATTTCGCGAGGCATTCGCGATACCAGTCCAACCGTTCCGCAAAGTGCTGGCTCATCAACCTGTTGTGTTTCACGTACTGGTAGGCCGCCTCGGCGACGGCGCGGCGTTTTTCGTCGTTTTCAATCAGCAGTTCCAGCTTGTCAACGAACTCCTTTTCGCTGTGATAGAGAAAGCCTGTCTCGCCGTCCTTGATCACGTCGGCATACACAACAGGAGAGGCCAGCACGACCGCGCCATTGCCAGCGCATTCAATGAATTTCAAGTCGGATTTGCCCCGATTGAGCAGGGTATCTTTCAGGGGCAAGAGCGCAATGTCAGAACTGCGTATCGCCTGCTGATACTCCTTGTAGGGAACCAGTTGCCCCTCATACCTGTTGATGTCGCCAACATAGGTCTTGTTGCCACTTGCAAGGGCGTCAAAGACAGGGCGACGGGCGATGATTTTGAAAAATATCCTGTCTCCGTACTTGCCAGCGAGCGCATTGAGCGCGGGCGTCAGCTCCAGAAAATCCTCGTCGCGGTTCAAGGCGCCGAAGAAGAGGGTCACAGGCCGCTTTGGGTCCTGCGCTTCTTCGGCGAAGTCACGTGGCGGCGGCAAGGTGGGAAGCTGGTTGGGAAAGGCGCGGACATACGGATTGAACTGTCTGAAAAAGTCCGCCAGATACGGGGTTGAGGTTTGTATCGCGTGCGCCCCGATGAAATTGATCCAACCCGATCCCTCATAGCGCTTCCAGCGCAGGAAGGGGTAATCGTCCATTTCGTGCAGGTACAGATAGCCCTTTTGCTGGAATTGCCGGATGAACTCAAGACCTTCGTCAAGTGACGACGCGATCACCCGCTGGTTGATGAAGACGCGGTGTTTGAACTGCGTTTCCTCAAAAAAGCGGACAGGTTGGGCATCCTGCGTCAAGGTGGCGACATTCGGCTCAGCAGCGAGAAAGACGTTGGGAATCTGAATGCGGAGTGGGGCGCAGACCTTTTTCTCACCCAGGAGGCTTTGAACCAGCATGGTGGGAGGTGGCACGTCCCGCATCGCTGTCAGCACATGGGAAAAAACCGATGGATCTGTTTTGACAAGACCAGCGAGTCCTCTGTCGATCCGTACCTGACGGGAAAGCCCCATACGGCGGACCGGATGCAGTCTGGCAGCGGCAAGAGCCTGCTCAAGTTCCCTGACAGTCAACAGCGTTCGGAACAGGGGCGGTTCTCCAGCCAGAATCGCGGCGAGATTTTCCGCGTAGCCAATATTGTCCAGAGCGAAAATGAGCAGACCGCCCGGTTTGAGCCGCTCTCCCAGTTTGCTGATCACTTCGACGAGCTTTTGGCTCTCCAGTGTGCCAATCAGGGGACTGCGCGCGAGAATGGCGTCAAAGTCGCCCGCAACTCCTGTCAAATCCGGGGCAACCCGGTAGTCGCAACCAGGCTGGATGGCTAAAAAGCTGTCTTTGATGGAGAGCGTGCCTTCCGGGGCTTCGCTGGTCAACTCAAGCACTTTTTGAGCGCGTGACGGTATGCAGGTTTCCAGAGTCATGATGAGCAGTGAGGGAAAATGCCTGGTTGTGGGGATGCTGGTGGTTCATCTGCGGCTTTGCTCCGCGACGGTCGTAACAGGTCACTCTTGCAGAGGTTCCACAGTGTTTATGAATTTTCTTCCAATCTACGCCAATTTTTCCAAAATGATCCGGTTTTTTTTTGGCAAAAACCGTTCAGCTTGACACCTCGCTCCTGTTTGGAACCTGCTCTTGGCGGTGAGTTCCACCGTGTCAGCCTGTGGAGCGGTAGTGAGACCCGGTGAACAGGCAATGTCGTTGACGACATTGCCTCTTACGGGAGTTCTCCACCTCATAAACCAATCAAGATTCATATAATATTTTCAACAGGTTATAGGCATCCCCTCCCGGAAAACGTCTCGACTCAAGTACCATTATACAGAAAATCTTGAGACCCCCCCTGGACGGCATCATGGGGTTTCGCCGATCCGCTATGGCCGGGCTGCGATTGGGCTGGTAGTGGCCACCGAAGGGTACGGCGCACGGATGTTCCAGAACGGCTCAAGTTCTGGCGGGGTACTGAAGCATCCGGGCAAGCTTTCTGATGAGGCCCAGGAGCATCTCAAGCGGTCATGGCGGTGAGAACAGGGGGGGGCGGGCGAGAGCGTCTCCATGATCAATGGAGACGCCCGGCAGTTTCAACGCACAGAGATTTGCAGTTTATGAAGTCCTCGCTTCTTCTCTGGCGCAAGCGAAGAGAAATCACGCTCTGATACAGGCTTTTGTCTGAAGAAGAGCGGCAAACGGGATGCCGGATAGAGTTTCTGGTGGACGATCTTTAGGGGGTGTTTACACAAGTGTAACATTCTGATAACATTCAAAAAATCTCCA
>CAMNHX010000072.1 GCA_946539945.1 uncultured Desulfobulbus sp.
AGGCTTTCCAGCGAAGCGGTGAAAGTAGTAAAAAGACAAAGCGGAAACGCTCTAGGCGGGGGAGGATGTCAAGTGCAGAAAAAAGGCAGGCGGGTCCCCATACTTCAGAGCCGCGCCTGCCAGAACAAAGTGGGCATGGTTCAACGCCCCAGCAGCTTCAACACTCGCCTTTTGATGTCCAGCGGCGTCAGGCCCTGATTGTCAACCTGTTCACCCAATCCGCCGCGCCCCTGCCGCGCAGAACCCAGATACCCGTACTTTGGCGCAAAACCGCGCTCCAGAAGCCAAGCTCCAAAGCGCAGACCCAAGCCGGTTTTCTGGTTCTGGGACTCCACCACCAGAACAGCCGCGCTCCTGCCCAGTCGCGCCAGCATCTCCTCATCCACCACATTCAGCACTGGCTTGTTGATCAGGCCCACGGACAGCCCTTCAGCCCGCAGCTCTTCCACCGCGTGCAGGCAGCGGTAGAGCATTTCGCCGTAGCTCACCACAAAGCAGTCCACACCCTCGCGGATAACCTCGTCCCGCTCTGGTTGGAACTGATAGCCCTCACCAAAGAAGCGGGTCCCGTCCTCCTTCAGGATGAAAGGAGTAGCCGAGCGCGTGGAGTAGATGAAGCGCAGACCCGGTTGCCAGAACACGGTCTCCAGCACAGCCCGCAGTTGCAGGGCATCTGCGGGGAAGTAGAGGCGCGTGGTGTCGCCTTCAGCCAGCCCGTTGTCGGCAAAGAAATTGTTGATGCCAAAATGGCAGGTATTGTCCGCCATCTCGTCCACGCCAGAATGGGAAAAATGCGCCAGCACGTTGGCCTGATTCAGCCGCGCCATGGTGATTTCCGAAATCACCATCTCCTGGAAGGCGGCAAAGGTCCCGAAAATGCCCTGGCGTCCTGGCTCACTGCCAAAGCCGGCAGCCACGGAGAAATTGTTGCGCTCCATGATGCCACCGTTCACGTACAGGTTGGGAAATGCCTTGCGGATGTGGTGCAGACCGCAAGAACCTTCCAGATCCGAATCCACCACCAGGACCCGGCTTTCCGGGTTGCTCTCCCTTTTCAGCAGGTCGACCACAACCTTGCCGAACTCATCGCGGACCTTGGCTGTCTCGCTGCTGCTGCCCAAAAACGCTGTTTTGGCGGCCTTGTCCGGCTTCTGCTGCAAGACTGCGGCAGCCTCTGGCCGCCCCTGCGCCTTCAGGTAGGCAACAGCCAGGTCCACGGCAATCACGTCATGACCCTTGGACGTGCCCTCAATACCCTCCACCCCAGGAGCCATGCAGCGATGCACAACCACGGCCACTGGCCCGGCAGTGGTGACAGCCTTCTGGATGCAGGTGTAGAGTTCGCGCAGGTTTTCGCCGTCGCAGGAGAGTACGGCAAGCCCGTGTCCGGTCAGGGTCTTGGCCAGATCATAACCACCCATATACTCTTCCGGATGGCCTGCAATGGTGACGTTATTGTTGTCCAGAAGCAGCTTGACGTTCAGGTTGCGGGCCACGGCGTAGCGCGCTGCTTCGGCGTCGTCGCCCTCCTGCTGTGAGCCGTCGCTGCCAAAGAGGAAGACGGTCTTGCCCGGATTGGCCTCTGCCACGCCGTTGACATAGCTCCACAGGTGTCCCAGACGGCCTGAACTGAAGAACACGCCCCCGGAGCCGTGGCGCTCCGGATGGCCGTACAGACCGTGCTTGTACTCGCGATAGTGCAGCAGCGAGTCTGCAGGCGCATGGCCGTTCAGCACGGCCATGAGGTACTGCATGGCAACCCGGTGTCCTGCCTCGTCAAAGAGCACGGGAAAGCAGGTTTTCGAAGCCTTGCAAAAGGCGTTGGCGATCAGGGCTTCCGGGATGATGTCATAAGCGCCGCCCGTGTGACCGCCCAGTCCCTTGGTGTTGGCCAGCGCGGTAAAAAAGACCAGAGAGTCGCGGGCCAGCCGCACGTTGTACACAAGGTCCTCGTGCTGGGCCTCGGACAGTGCGGCATCCAGCGGGGAAAAGGCAAGAGGGCGAAACTGGGCAAGATCAAAGGGAAAGGACATGATAAACCTCAAGAGGATGATGGCATGAATGACGCGGGCTGCCCCGCGTTTCCAGGCCAACAAGTACCAGATGGACGTATGGGGGCGCAAGGAAGAATCCGGGTTTTCGCGCCTGCTGTCCGGGCGCATTCTTCTTGCTTTTTACCGGGGCTGTCGCCATAGTAGGCAAGGTTTGCGCTGTTCTCTGGCCCGGCAAGTGCGCCCGCGCAGGATTCCCGGCAAAGAGGATGTATGGTCTGGCTGTTTGTGTCTTGTCTGATAGGCTCTGTGCTGGCGTGGTTTCTGGCAAACAGGGTGTTCATGATTATAGCCCTCTTGCTCTGGGGCAGTTATTACATTGCGGCGATATATCAGACCTTCAGCCGTCCGGTGGATATTCCCCTGCTGCTGTTTGCATTCAGTTGCTCCGCCCTGCCCTGTGGGCTGCTGTTGATGTTTATGGAATGGGACTACCACATGAGACGGCAGGTTGAAGCTCAAGCCTGGAATATCGTGCAGGCACGCCTTGCAGAGAGAAAAACCTTGCCTGCCCTGGATCTTGTCTGGCGCTGCCGTGTGCGGCAAGAGGATATTCCTAACGCCCTTGCCATCATTGAGGGCATGGCCCGGATCTTGAGCGGAGGCAAAAACAAACTATGTCCCACTGACTCTCTCCTTGCCCTGATCCGCATCAAAACAGCAGACTTGCTTCCTGAACAGGAAAAACTCCTGAAGTGGAGCAGCTATAAAGAATTTGAATGGATATGGACCCATGATGGAGAACTGGCCGAATTCTTCGAGTCGCGCATCCGGTATGATCAATGGGACAAACCCTTGTACGACGATGATCTGGAAGATTTTCTCTTCACCGCATCGATCTGTGAACTGCTGAACACCTTTGCGCCCCTCTTTGGCGCAGAGCAAGCCTGAATTTTCACCCGCCCCGACGAACCAATCAAAAACTATGGAGCTACCCTACATGGAGCAGGAAGAACCCCATTCTCCCGACCCCAGTCCCCATCCCCTTGCCACTGTGGAAGAGGAAGGCAGCGGCAAATCCCTTTTGAACCGCGTGCGAGGCATGTTCGGCCTGCGGGCCACGCCCGACACCACCGAGGAACTGGAGCAGGAAATCCAGGGGCTTCTGGAAGAAGGCGAGGAACAGGGACTCATCAGCGCCCACGAAGAGCAGCTTATCACCTCCATTTTCGACTTCCGGGAAACCCGGGCCTCGGAAATCATGACACCTACTGCGGAAATCGTGGCCGCAGAACGCGGCACGCCCATCCCGGATCTGGTCAAGCTCATTGCCAAAGAGGGCTATACCCGCATCCCCATTTACAAAGATACCCTGGACCATGTGCTGGGTGTGCTGCACGCCAAAGACCTGCTGCAAGTCTGCGGCTGCGCTGAAGGGCAACAGTCCAAAAGCATTGAAGACCTGATCAAGCCCGTGTCCTTTGTGGCGGAAAGCAAGCCCATCACTGAACTGTTGCGCGAGTTCCAGACCAATAAAACCCATATGGCCCTGGTTACGGACGAGTTTGGCGATGTGCGCGGTCTGATTACCCTGGAAGACGTTCTGGAAGAGATCGTGGGCGAGATCGACGACGAGTACGATACAGACGACAACGAACTCAAGGTGGTGGACGATCACACCATCATCGTTGATGCCAAGGTTGACGTGGAAGAGGTGGACCAGCACTTCGGGCTTGAACTGCCCAGGGGACCCTATGAGTCCATTGGTGGCTTCATTACCCACAGACTGGGCAGGGTACCGGAAACTGGCGTCATGCTTCAGGAAGGTCCGCTCAACTTCAAGGTTCTGGGTGCGGATGCCCGGCGGGTCAAGTCTGTGCGCATCACCAGAAACCAGAGTGGGCAAACGTGACAGGCCCAAGCCTTTGGGGCGTTCCTCCGCCTGCGTATTCAACCGGGTTGCCTGTGCAGGGTGTTGTCAACCGCCCTGTGGAACAAGACAGCAGCCAGGCAGCAGAACAGCAAACGCCAACCGCCTCACCAGCCAGACAGGCGCTGTATGCCCTGACCTGCGCCCTGCTCTCCGCCCTGCTGCTCAACGTGGCCATGCCCGGACTGGCCGCGTGGCGGGGACAGGCCCTGCTCTTGCCCTGCTGTCTCTGCCCGTTGCTGCTGGCAGTCCGGCTCTGGCCCCGCTGGGCTGCCCTTGCCGGACTGCTCTTCGGAGTGAGCGCGTATTGCGGTCAACTCAACTGGATCGTCATTGTGCTGGGGCGCTACGGCGGACTGCCGCCCTGGTTGAGCTGGCCCGCACTCCTGCTCCTGTCCTTCTATATGGCGCTCTACAGCATGAGCTTTTGCCTGCTGCTCTCCTGGATACGCCGGGGCGTGGAGGCGAGGCGTTCTCCCCATGCCCTTGCCCTGGCGCTTTGGACGCCGCCTGTGGTCTGGACCGGTCTGGATGCCCTGCGCGGCGTGCTGTTCACCGGCTTTCCCTGGATGGACCTGGGCTATGGTCTGTTCCGCACACCCTTTCTGCTCCTGCCTGCGGATCTGGGCGGACACCATCTGCTGACCTTTGCCCTGGTACTCTGCAATGCAGCGTTGGCCCTGACCCTGCACGCACTCTGCGCCCATGTGCCACGACGCAAGGCGCTGATGCCTTTGGCCACTGCAGCTCTCTTTCTGGCCCTGCTGACCGGCTACAGCCTCATGCGACTGATGGCAGACAAGGCGGAAATTGCTGAGGCGTCACATATCCATGTGGGTTTTGTGCAGGGCAATATCAGCCAGGACCTCAAGTGGACCGAGGCTTTCAAGCAGGAAACCCTGACTCGCTATCTGCGGCTCTCTGCGGGGCTGGTGGAAGACGGTGACGTGGATCTGGTGGTCTGGCCGGAAACCGCCCTGCCCTTTTACCCGCAAGACGATCCGCTGACCTGGCGCGTGGTTGCCTTTGCCGCCAAGGGGCCGCAACTGCTCCTTGGTGCGCCGCTCTATCAGGTGGAGGAAAACCGGGAAGGCCAAATTGTGCGCCACTTCAACGGTGCGCTCCTTTTGGGGCGCGACGGGCAGGTTCTGGGATCGTACCACAAGCAGCACCTGGTTCCCTTTGGCGAATACATCCCCTTGAAAGAACTGCTCTTCTTTCTGGAACCCCTGGTAGTGAACATCGGCAATTTCGCGCCCGGACTCCAGTCCGGGCCTTTGGCCCCAGAGGGCAACGCCCTGCGCCCCGGTCTGCTCATCTGTTACGAGTCCGTGTTTCCGGCCATTGCCCAGAAAAGCACGGCGCAAGGGGCCAATCTTTTGGTAAACCTCACCAACGACGCTTGGTACGGGTACTCTTCTGCGCCAGTGCAGTCGCTGGCCATGACCGTGCTGCGGGCAGTGGAAAACCGGCGCGCCCTGGTGCGGGCCGCAAACACCGGCATCAGCGGCTTTGTGGATCCCTTGGGCCGTATCCGCGGCGAAACCCCGCTCTTTACCGAGCTTGCCGCCACAGAACGCCTGCCCCTGATCCGCTCCAGAACCCTGTTCAGCCGGGGTGGGCACGCCTTTGGCTTTTTCTGCGCCCTGCTCATTCTGCCCCTGCTCACGCCGCTCCTCTTTGCCCGCCTCGACCGGCGTCTGCAAAAAAACCGCATTCTAGGGCGCTTTCTTGGCGGCGCAGGCAATCCTTGACGCGCTGCCGCGCTTCTGTTTATATGCCCCTGCCTGCATTTTTGCAGGTTTTTCCTTTGTCACCCGCTTTCTAGGAGGTTGGATTATGGCAGACATCACTGAAGCTTCGGAACCCAAACAGCTTCTTGCAAACCTCAAGGGCAAAATGCTGGCCCTGAAGGAGCATCTTTGACTTGGATAACAAGCGCGAACAGATAGAACTTCTGGAACGCCAGAGCCTTAGCCCCGGCTTCTGGGACGATCAGGAAAAGGCGACCAAGGTACAGCAGGAACTGGGCCGTTTGCAGGACGTGGTCAGCGTGTGGGACAGGAACTGGCAAGAGCTTGACGATGCGGATATGCTCCTGGACATGGCCCTTGAGGAAAAGGACGAGTCCAGCTTCCAGGATGTGGTGGCCAGTCTGGACGAGTTGCGCAAGCGCGTGGATACCGTGGAACTGGAATGTATGTTTTCCGGCGAACACGACGCCAAGAACGCCATTCTGACCATTCACGCGGGCGCAGGCGGAACCGAGGCCATGGACTGGGTGGGGATGCTCATGCGCATGTACCTGCGCTGGGCGGAAATCCACGAGTTCAAGACCGATATTCTGGACCTGCTTCCCGGCGAAGAGGCCGGAACCAAGAGTGTGGCCATGTTGATCAAGGGCAAGCACGCCTACGGGCTTTTGCGCTCCGAACTGGGTATCCACCGACTGGTGCGCATCTCGCCCTTTGACGCCAGTGGCAGGCGGCACACCTCCTTTGCCTCGGTCATGGTTATGCCGGAACTGGACGACAGCGTCAACATCACCATTGACGAGAAGGACATCCGGGTGGATACCTACCGGGCACAGGGTTCAGGTGGTCAGCACGTGAACAAGACCGACTCCGCCATTCGCATCACCCATTTTCCGACTGGTATTGTGGTCCAGTGCCAGAACGAGCGTTCCCAGCACAGCAACCGGAGCATGGCCATGAAGATGCTCATGGCCCGACTCTATGAGCTGGATCAGGAAGAAAAGATGAAGGCCCAGGAAAACCTGCAGGGCGACAAGAAGGACATTGCCTGGGGCAGCCAGATACGGTCCTACGTCTTGCAGCCCTACCAGCAGATCACGGATCACCGGACTGGTCTGAAGGCGGGCAATGTGGATGCAGTGCTGGACGGCGAACTGGACAGTTTCATCCGCGCCTGGCTGCTCTGGCGAGGCTGAAAGGGCTGTTCTGCGGAGGCGCTGAACAACCATTGTGCCGCAAGAGGGGGCAGACACGCACGAGCGGCTGTCCCCTATCGTGAGACAGCAGAAAAGAAAAATCACAATGGATAAACAGACATTTCAAAGTCTTCTTACAGAAGAAGTAAAACTCTATAAATCCCTGCTTGAGACAGAAAACAACGATTGGATTGTAAAAGGTTTTATTGATGTAAACAGAAATATATACACAATAACCAATGATACGAAAGTGGTCTCAAAAATTATTGAGATAATACTGATACCACAGCTTGATGATTTTGCCAAACGTCACAGTCTATCAATGGAACTGCCGTCAGCACAAAATTTTTATCCCGATCTTACATTCAAAGATGAGGAGGGTAATATCTTTGCTGTTGATTTCAAATCAAGCTATTATACTGATGAAATGAAAGTCAATGGTTTGACGCTTGGATCATACTGGGGATATTTCCGTAACCGGAATATCAAAAAGAACACAAACTACCCTTACAGTGATTATAAATGTCATCTTGTGCTTGGTGTGCTATATAGACAGAGTGTTATTAGAGCGTTTCCGTTTTGACTTTAGAACTAAAAAACTAGAAAATTAGGAGAT
>CAMNHX010000073.1 GCA_946539945.1 uncultured Desulfobulbus sp.
CGGCAGGAGATGCTTCACTTCGTTCAGCATGACATAAAAAGTGAAAACGGAATTGATCTAATGCAGACGTGCCCCTCACTCTCCTGCCATTTCTCCCTCAATCGCGGCTATGGCTTCCTGCGCCTCTTCCCATCGCTCGTAGGCCCGATCCAGATGCCGCTGCACCTGTGCATATTCCCGGCTGACTTCCGCCCACTTCTCCTGATCCCCGTATAATTTGGGTTCAGCCATTTGCGCCTCAAGCTCCTTTTTACGGGTCTCCAGTTTCTCCACTTCCGCTTCAGCTTCCTCGTTCCTCTTCTTCCAGGGACCCAGTTTTTTATTCAGGGCCTGCCGCTCCTGGACGCGCTGACGGCGTTGCTCCTTTTTGTTGGCGCTGGTCTCTGCTGGCGCGGATTTGTCAGATCTGACCGCTTTCTCCCTGCTCCCCTGCGCCGGAACACTGGCACTGCTCCGCCCTGCCCCGCTGTCCTCCAGCCGCTTCCTGCGTTCCAGCCAGTCGTCGATGTTGCCCTCGTACAGTGTGGCCTGACCATCCCTGATCTCCAGCACCTTGTTGACAAAACCGTTCACAAAGAAGCGGTTGTGCGACACCACAATCACGCTGCCCTCATACTGGGCCATGGCCTCCTGCAAGACCTCCTGCGAACTCATGTCCAGATGGTTGGTTGGCTCGTCCAGAAGCATCAGGTTTGCGGGTTTGGCCAGCATCCTGGCCAGCGCCACCCGTGACTTTTCACCGCCAGAGAGTACGCGCACCAGCTTTTCCACACTGTCGCCGGTGAAGAGAAAGGCCCCCAGAAGAGAGCGCACCTGCGTGATGTTCAGGTCAGGCGCGACCCTGTACACCGTATCCAAAACGGTCTGGTCCGGGGCCAGTTCCTGTGCCTGATGCTGTCCGAAGTACGACAAACTCACGTTGTGACCGTACTTGATCTCGCCATCCGCCTTTTCCAGCCCGGCCAGCATCTTCAAAAAAGTGGTCTTGCCCGCGCCGTTCACCCCGATGACGCCCAGCTTGTCGCCCCGCTGGAGCGTAAAACTCATCCCGGAAAACACGGTCTTCTCGCCAAAACGCTTGCCCACCCCGGAAAGCGTCAGGACCTCGCGGCCAGAGGGCGGGGCAGGCGGAAAGTGAAAATGGATGCTGCGCTCGGTTTCAGCAAGCTCAATCAGCTCCATCTTTTCCAGTTGCTTGACCCGGCTTTGCACTTGCCGCGCCTTGGTGGAAGTGGCGCGGAAACGGGCGATAAAGCGCTCGGTCTGTCGGATCTGCGCCTGCTGGTTTTCCCAGGCAGCGCGTTCCAGTTCCAGACGTTGGGCCTTTTCCGCCACATAGTGCGAATAGTTGCCACGAAACACGGTGAGCTTGCCCAGACTCAACTCCCAGGTGATACGGGTGATGCGGTCCAGAAAGGCGCGGTCATGGGAGATCAGCATGATGGCGCCCTGATACTGCTGCAGGAAATCCTCCAGCCAGGTGAGCGACTCAATGTCCAGATGGTTGGTCGGTTCATCCAGAAGGAGCAGGGCAGGCTTCTGCAAGAGGAGTCGGGCCAGCAAAAGCCGCATCACCCAACCGCCGGAAAACTTGCTGATCTCGCGGTCCAGATCCTCTGGCTTGAAGCCCAAACCAAAGAGCACACGCTCAACTCTGGAGCGCATATTGAAGAGATCGCCAGCTTCAAGCTGGTGCTGCAATTCGCCCTGCCGGGCCAGCAGACTGTCCATTTCCGGATCATCTGGATCAATGTCTGCCAGCCTGCCGTTCAGGGCAGCCAGTTCTTCCTGTTGAGCCAGCACGTTGTCAAAGGCGCTTTCCGCCTCTTCATAGAGGGTGCGGCCAGTCCTGTCCAGGTTGGGTTCCTGGGGCAGATAGGCCACGGAAAACCAGCCTGCGCGGTTGACCACACCGGGATCCGTGTCCTGCAAGCCAGCCATGATGCGCATGAGCGTGGACTTGCCCGCGCCATTCACCCCGACCAGACCCACGCGGTCACCGCTGTGAATCTGTGCGGATACTTCGTTAAACAGGTGTTTGCCGCCGTATTGCAGGGAAAGTTTGTTGACGTTCAGCATAAAAGATAGGGAAAAGGTGAGGGAATCTGTTTGCTCTCCTCCCTGCCTGCCTACAGGCTGAGGAGGAAGTCAATGGCGTTCAAAACGTTTGCAGCAGGGTAGAGCGCCTGCCACTCCCTGGTTACGGCTTTGGGCATTCTGTTCTCCGTGGCTCAAGAGCATCCCTGCCGACAGCCCAATGTTTCGCCGCAAACCAGCTTGTTTTTCACACCCTTTGCGCGTCATCTTGTCTCTCATCTTGACTCAAAAACAATGGTTCAGTGGGAGGTCAATCCTTGCGCGGAATCTTTCCAGTGAGCAGGTATTGCACCAGCAGCGCAATCACTTCCTCATGGCGGGCTTCTATGGCCAAGCTCACGGCTGTATCGCCTTCATTGGTCCGTGCGTATATATCTGCTCCTGCCTCAAGCAGCAGGACAACCATCTCTGTCTCGCCTTGTAGTGCTGCCCCCATGAGTGCGGTCACTGATCTGCTGTTCCTGGCGTTGACATCTGCGCCAGCAGCCAGCAGCAAACGAACCACCTCAAGATGACCATATGTGGCGGAGCGCATAATTGCCGTCTCACCGCCATGGGTGGCCATATTCACCTGCGCTCCAGCGCTCAACAGCAGACGGACCACCTTGGTATAGCCACCTATTGCTGCATACATCAATGCTGTCCAACCGCCTTCACTTACCGCATCCACCTCGGCCCCGGCTTCCAGCAACTGTACTGCTACCTTCACCTGGCCTTCCTCTGCTGCCGCGATCAACGCTGTAGTGCCGATCTTGTTGCAGGCATTGACCTCTGCACCTGCTGCAAGCAACAGGCGTGTCACCTCTGTACTGCCCCTTGCTGCTGCCCGTATCAATGCGGTATCGCCGTCGTTGCTGGCGATATTTACTTCAGCGCCCATAGTGAGCAGTATCTCCGTGAAGTCAGCATAGCCGAACTCTGCGGCAATCAGGAGCGGTGTCCAGCCATCGCTTCTTTTGCAGTTCGGGTCTGCGTCATGGCCAAACAACACCACAGCCGCACTGGCATGGCCGAACTCTGCGGCGCACAACAGCGCGTTCCAACCGTCAGCCAAGGCTGCATTCACATCTGCGCCGGCGTCCAGCAACAGACACATCATATTGATATGGCCCTCCTGGGTAGCAGCCATCAAGGCTGTCCAGCCCCGGTTTATGCCTTGGCTTGTTGTTGCGTTCACGTCTGCTCCGGCCTCGAGCAGCACGCGTGCCACCTCTGTATGCCCGCATTCAGCAACAACGGTCAGCACCCGCCCGCCATCCCGGACAACCATGTTCGCGCCGCACTCTGCAACCAGTTCACTCACCAGAGGCACATCGTTGTTGAGAATCGCTTCAAGGAAGCGGGCGCGTTTGTCCTTTCCCGTGCCTTTTTTCTTCTTCGTTTTCTTCATGAGCAAGAGAAAGGTTTCACTTTGTTTGCATCAACTCCTGCACAATGGACAACATTTCCCGATTTCCGATTTGTGTTCTGAAACGTACGTCAAAGCCATCCAGCTTCAACTGCGCAAAGAATTTCTCGGCGCAGGAAATTTTCATGGTCTCACTGCCGCGCAGGTCTGTTTTCCCTTCCACATCTTTGGTCTCAACAATAATGTTCAGTTCTCGCTTACCATTTTCCCGTCTGACTACATACATGAAATCAGGGCTGTAATTGCCGTCAATGGTGGGAATGGCAAAACTCCGGCGCGGAATTTTTCCATATACAATTACATCCTGAATCTCTGTCATTATATTTTTACGCTCAAGAGGAGAATCATAGACTATAGCGTCATACAAGTATTTCGGTAGGGGCACAGCCTTTTCAAAGTGAATGCCGAGTCTTCCCAACACAACTTCATCCCGCAGCTTGCCCGAAGCATCTGTCAGGGCTGTTTCTTTGGTTGTATAATGCGCTTGTTTGTATTGAATTTGTCCCATAATATTTTGAACCTTCCATTCATTGAATTGGGAGACAAATCGGGAAACAGAATGTTCATTCATCATATCATCTAGAAAATTATGTGTTTGAAAATACTTTATCAGAATAGTATGAATAGTTTTGACTGGAATTGATGTCGCCTTGTTGATGCGCAACAAGAATGCATTGTAAGGGATTTTGCGGCTTGCAGTAGCATACGAAGTTACAGGTTCTGACAGCAAGAGGGCTTGGCCGTCCTTGGTTGAAAGGATGCTGCGGTCACTGGTCATGGTCTGGACGGCGAAAACATCATCGGCCAGTATGAACTCATGCTCTATTCTTTCATTCAGTTCCTGATTAAAAAAGATGATGTATTTACGGCTGATCTGTTCCCACAGTTCTTTCAGCGCTGCGTATTGCGCGGGACGAATTTTCACTGTCCCGATTTCCTTCCTGTTTCTATCTGTAACTTTGACATTTTTGAGTCCATACATATCAAATTCAGGATACTCTGCAAGAAATTCCATTATATCTTCAGCAAGAACAACAGCATGTCGATCAATGTACTTTTTTGCCCGCAGAGCATCGAACAAATCGTCTGCACTTATTCCGCGCAATCCTGCGACACGGAGCAGTTCATCATCAGAAATAACCCATTTTTCCCTGCGAACCCTGTCGCCATTGATTTCGGCGACAAGTTTACCGGCAAAATCCGCTTCCTTGAAATCCACAATATAGTTGAGCATGAACTGCTCATTGCCGATGCGGTTGCCATATTCATCCACTGGCAGGCGCAGGCCGCGCCCTACTTCCTGCAGCTTGCTGATTTCGCTGCCACTGGATCGCAGTTTGACGATGGTGAACACATTGGGATTGTCCCAGCCCTCTTTCAGGGTCCACTTGGAAAACAGAAAACGACGCACATTCCAGGACCCGTCATGGTTCTTGAATTGCAGTAAACCTTTCTTGTTACGGAGAATGTCATCGACTTCCTTGGCAATGGACTCATCACTGTCGCTGTTGTCTTGGGCAAAATATCCTGCACTGCAAGCCTGCAGGTCATGCAAACTGGCACGCAGAAAATTTGCATATTCTTCCGTCGTGTCTGGTTGCCGCAGTTCATGTTCCAATCGTTCCTGTAGCAGGGCGGTAAACATGTCGCGCAGCCAGGCGCTCTTCCCGTCCGCATCACCACGGAAGGAGTCGATGTCTTCAATAAAAAACAGGCTCAAGGTCTTGATACGTTGCACACGGTTGAAATTCTGGCGTTCCGTTTCAAAGTGACGTTGCAGAGCCAAACGTAACATGGCTTCCTGATAGGAGGTAGAATAAATATCTACATCAAATTCTTCTCCTTTACGTCTTATTTGTCCATTTGACAGTTCAATGAAATCCTTGCCTATTGCCGTGATATTTATACCAGCCATGTCTTCGCTGATAGACCCGAAGGATTCATTTTTGCGCAAGGTCAATGTGTGGCTTTTTGTGGCGGTTATATGCTGCAGGGTAACGGAATCACGCGAGGATATGGCGCTTATTCTGATTTTTTCAGGTTTCTTGCTGACAGGTTCAAAGTGTTCCTTGGCAACGCCTTTCACCAGATTCTGGTTGAAGGATTCATAAGCGTTCAGGTTGTAGAGTAGATTTTCATAATCCTTGCGCGTCACTTTCTGCTTGCCCCGGCCTTCTGTTTTGTCCGGGAAGGTCGCGCCGAAGCGGATAACGCATTGGGGTCTGATTTCCTGCTGAATGACGGAGAAAGCCTTTTGTGAACGCTCAAAGCGGTGCGGCTCGTCAATGATGACAAAGGGCCGTGTGGCGCGCAGGGCGTCATAGGGACGGTAAAAGCCCGCGATAATCTGGTCATAGTCCTCACGCCCCAACATGCCGTCCTTGCGGTCAGAGAGCAGACCCATGTTCACCAGCAACACGTAAATACGGTTGCTGTTCCGGCTTGAAGCGCTGACGAAATCGCGCACTTCCGAAGGAAACCAGCGTTTACCCTTTTTCGCCTGCCGTGCCTGAAGCACACAGAGGGTCATTTCCGCATGATAGCCGCGATCGTTGCTGAAATGCCGCGTTACATCAGGATCTCCCAGAAAGGATTTTGCCCCTTCCTTGACAGCCAATGAAGGCACAGCCACAATGAACTTGCTGATGCCGAAACGCCGGTGCAGTTCGTACATGGCATGGGCATAAACGTATGTCTTTCCCGTGCCGGTCTCCATCTTGATGTCCAGATTCAGACATTGCTGCGGTTGGGTGTAGCGCTGCAACAGCGGTTCCACGTTGTATTGCGGGTCGCTTTGCACGGCCTTTATGTTGTCGCCTATCCGTGTGGCGACAAAATCCAGTTCTGGATTGGTAAAGGTCTGCGCAGGACTGCGCAGGACAAGCCCGTCAAATGTCCTGATCAGGGCATCAACTGCTTTTTGTTGGTGTTCAAGCCCGCTTTGGTATTTGATTTCCATAGTTTCGCAGAAACGTGATGGTCTAGTACCGAATATCAAGATTGATCTTCAGGTTTTTCGCGCTGTCAACCAGCGTGTGCATATTCTTTCGCAGCATCTCCATCTGGACGAAATTGAAACTGTATCCAAAGACCACGATATTTTGCGGATTGAAATCAGGCTCTTGGTTGTACTTGTCCATCAGGGCGATCATGGCATCTTCGTCAAAGTGTTGCCCGCTGATGAAATAGAGATGCGAAGTGCAAAAGTATGCCGTATAGTTGGCAAGCTGCAGTTCCGTCGCGTCCGCTCCAAAACCGTAACCGTCCTGAACCAGCCAGGTCGCCAGCACGGTTTCCTTGCCGAATGTCTCCAGCACGTTTTCATCAACCAAAGCGAGCGTCGGGTCAAAGTGTTGCAACTTGTCCAGCGTGTTTTGCGGCACATCGTGCAGGGTGTAATGCTTGAAGCCCAAATCCAGGGCATCGGCCCTGTCCGGGTGAGCCTCGCGGATTTTCTGGGCCGCCCGGCGGATGCGCTCCTGCCCGATTTGGTCAATGGTTGCATAGCCGGCCTTGCGGGCTTCGCTATTCGCAGGGGTTTGTTCCTGAATTTGTACCATGATGAAGCGCCTATTGCCGCTGTCCTCCGCATTCAACTGCATAACAGCGTCTGCTGTAGTAGATGAACCAGAGAAAAAGTCAATGACGCAATCGGTTTCACTTGTTGAAATTTTGATTATATATTTTACTAACTGTGTATTTTTTGGAAATGAGAACAGAATATTGCCAAATAGTCGTTTGATTTCTTTTGTTCCGTCTTGAGACATACCAACATCCTCGGGGAGTTTTGTACTGACAGATATTTTTCCAAAGTTTTCACCTGCTTTTTGTATATCGTCATGTTTCCAATAACGAAGAACTGGTTTTGAAATATTGAGAAAATC
>CAMNHX010000074.1 GCA_946539945.1 uncultured Desulfobulbus sp.
AAAACAGCACGGAAACCTTCTCGTGCAAAACCCATGAAACAGCAAAAGGGCGGGGGCTTTCTTGTCCCCACCCCCAAGATACGCTGAATGTGTTGTCTCTCGTACTCTTCCCGACCTACTTGTTTATATCAGCCCAGAAAGGTGAAAGCTCCCGCAGTTCCGCAATGATGCCCGGCACGATTTCCAGCACCTTGTCCACCTCTTCCTCGGTGTTGTAGCCAGAGAGGCTGAAGCGGACGGACCCGTGCGCTGCTGTGAAGGGCACACCCATAGCCCGCAACACGTGCGACGGCTCCAGGGAACCGGAAGTGCAGGCACTGCCAGAGGAAGCGCAGATGCCGTGCCGGTTCAGGTGCAGCAGGATAGCCTCGCCTTCCACGTACTCAAAGCTGATGTTGCAGGTTCCTGGCAGACGCTTCGTTTTATGCCCGTTCAGGATGGCTCTGGGCACACGGGACAAAAGCCCCTCTTCCAGTTTGTCGCGGAGCGCCCTCACCTTTCTGTTTTCTTCAGCCATGTTGGCCTTGGCCAGTTCGCAAGCCTTGCCCAGACCTACAATAGAGGCCACGTTTTCCGTGCCGCCACGCCGCCCCTGCTCCTGATGCCCGCCCGTCAGAAAAGGCATATAGGGCGCACCCTTGCGCACAAAAAGAAAGCCCACACCCTTGGGCGCGTGCAGCTTGTGACCAGAACTGGACAGGAAATCAATGGCTGAATCGTCCAGGTGCATGGGCACCTTGCCCGTGGCCTGGACCGCGTCAGTGTGGAAAAGAATGCCGCGTTCCCGGGCAATCTTCGCCATTTCCTCCACTGGAAACAGTACCCCGGTCTCGTTGTTGGCCCACATAACACTGACAATGGCTGTATCATCGCTCAAGCTGTCCCGGTACTGCTGCAGGTCAATCAGACCTTCTTTGTCCACCGGAAGCTGGGTGATACGATACTTGCGCCCGGTCAGGTTTTCCAGATTGGCGCAGAGGTTTTTCACTGCCGGATGCTCCACCCTAGTGGTGACAAGATGCGTCTTGTCAGGGTGGCGGTGCAGGGCTGAAAAAATGGCTGTGGAGTCACTCTCTGTGCCGCAGCTCGTGAACACGATCTCTTCAGGCTGTGCGCCCACCAGGTCTGCCACCTGCTGCCGCGCCTTTTTGAGCGCTTCAGCAGGTTTGACCGCAAAATCGTACATGGAAGAGGGGTTACCGTACCAGTGCTGCAGGTAGGGCAGCATGGCTTCCAGCACTTCTGGGGCCACAGCAGTGGTGGCGTTGTTGTCCAGGTAGATGATCTTTTCGCTCATGGCCGTTCCTCCTCAACCACCAGCGTGTCCAGAACCTGTTCCCGCAAACGCTTTTCCACATAGTCTTTCAGCGTGGCATTGGAAGCCTGGCAACCAGCGCAGGCGCCACGCAGGGAGACAGTCACCGTGTTGCCGTCCACATCCACAAGCTGGATGTCGCCGTGGTCTTTTTTCAGGGTGGGCCGGATCTCCCGCTCAATGACTTCCTCTATCTTCCTGATCTTCTCCAGGGCAGTCATTTTTTTGGGCTTCTGAACCTTGGGCGCAGCCTCACCGTGCAGTTCCTTGTCCAGCATGGCCTGCAATTTCTCGTGACACCTGCCGCAGCCGCCGCCCGCCTTGGTGAAATTGGTGATGTCTTCCACGGTTTTCAGGTGGTTTTCCCGGATGGCGCGGATGATCTCCAGATCAGTCACGCCAAAGCACTCACAGACCACCTCGCCCTGGGCCATGGGCAGGATCGTGCCCCGATAGTCAGCAATGGCCGCTTCCAGCGCTTCCCGTCCCATAACTGAACAGTGCATCTTCTCTTTCGGCAGACCGCCCAGGGCACGGGCAATGTCGTCATTGGTCAGCTTCTTGGCCTCATCCACCTTCATGCCAATGATCATTTCCGTCAGCTTGGAAGAGGAAGCGATTGCCGAGGCGCAGCCAAAGGTTTTGAACTTGGCGTCTGTGATGGTGTCTGTGGCCTTGTCCACCTTGATGGTGAGACGGAGCGCGTCGCCGCAGGCAATGGAGCCGACGTTGCCTGTGCCGTCAGGGTTTTCAATTTCACCCACGTTTTTGGGATGGATAAAGTGTTCTTTTACTTCGTCTGTATAGTCCCACATACGGCGTCACCTGGATTGAAAGGGAAAGAGGAAAAGAAAGGAAAGAGACCGGGCCAGCCCCTGGCTGACCCGGCTCGAAAGTGGCCCTACCTTATGGCAGAAGTCCAGTTTCGGCAAGGAGCGATTTGGCAGCAGCCACAAGCTGGTCGCAGCCTTCAGGGTCCCGGGCCTCCACGTAGAAACGCACCTTGGGTTCTGTGCCAGAAGGACGGATCATGATCCAGGACTCGTCATCCAGAATCATCTTGCGACCGTCAATGGCAATGACCTGCTTGATCTTCCGGTCCACGCCGCCCACCGGGATGCTGGCTCCCACGTCGTAGCGCGACAGTTTGTCCAGGGTCTTCAGCAGTGCCTCGCCCTGCTGGGACACGGTGACACCGTCCTTGGTCGGGCAGAAACGGCCAAAGTGCGCCTCCACTTCCTGCAGATACGCGCCCAAGGGTTTTTTCAGGGTCAAGGTCATATCCAAAGCCAGCATCAGGCCGATAAAGGCGTCCTTTTCCGGGGTATGGCCGATGACCGTGATGCCGTCTGACTCCTCAAAGCAGACCAGGGCCTGATCAATCACCGGCTTGAACTCCTTGAAGCCCACTCTTGGCTCAAAGACCTCCTCGCCCAGACCTGCGGCCACGGCATTGGCCAGATTGCTCGTGGCCACGGTCTTGGCCACCATGCCGCGCTTGCCCTTGTGTTCGTGCAGATAGTGGTAGGCCATGGCCCCGAACTGGTTCATGGAGATTTCGGTTTCTCCGTCTGTGAAGCGGATGCGATCGCCGTCTGGATCAATGATGGCCCCCAGTTTGAGCGGCTGGCTGGCTGCCTTCAGTGCGGCCATGGTGGGTTGCATATTGGCAGAAGAGGGTTCTGGCGCAATGCCACCAAAGGTGGGGTCTGCTGTGCCGCGCAGCAGCGTGCAGTGCGCAGAGTCAGGATGGCCCAGCAGTTCGGGCAGCATCTCGCGAGATGCACCGTGTACCGCGTCAAGGCACAGAAAGAGATCGCTGCTGGCGGCAAAGTCTTTCAGCAACTGGTCATAGTCCAGACCGTGCCGCGCCTTGCCGTTTCGCGCCAGGCTTTGCCAGCTCGCAAGCGCGTTTTCGCGCTCCACCCCGGAAAGCTGGTCCAGGGGCTTTTGCAGGTCAAGCTCGGCAGGCAGAAAGGGGACTTCCTGCCGCTGCATATAGTCACGGGCAGTCTGGGTGATGCGGCTGGTCAGGATGGGCGCAGCCGGGCCAGCGTCTGCGGCATTGTACTTGAAGCCACCGTATTCCAGCGGGTTATGACTGGGCGTGAGGTTGACGGAAAAGGCGGCCTTGCGCACCAGGACCGAGGCAGACAGCGCTCCAGTGGTGGACTCGCCCGCATACAGGATCCTGACCCTGTTTGCTGCCAGCACGTTGGCCACTGCAAGCGCCAGCATGGGACCGCCAAAGCGGTTGTCAAAGCCCAGAACACAGCCGCGCTCCTGCATTTCGGCAAAGCTGGACACCCCCAGGGCTGTAGCCAGTTCCGGGGTACTCTCCGCATCCCTGTACAGGGTGAGGATGGCTGCTGTCACCGCAGCAACCGAGCGGACAAAGAGGTCTTTACCCAGAAGACCGCGCCAGCCAGAGGTTCCGAAGGACACCGGGCTTTTGGGTTGGCCTGCGTTGCTGCGCATTTCCTCGGCCAGAAGCGCATAGACGCTGTCAATGCCTGCCTGCCAGTCTGCGCGTTTTGCATCGTCTGCGGCTTGATTCCGTTCCACGACTAGCGCCTTGATGGCGGCAAAATAGTCGCTTTGCGCGGGGTTCTGGTTCACGATAAAGGGAGCAATTTTGGCAGTAATATCCGGGGACAGCATGGCAGACTCCTGATTTGGGTTGGGGGAAAGGGGGCGGGACTCATCCAGCAGCATCACGGGCAGGATTTTGCCCTCGTATTCGCGCAGGGGAAAGGCGAGCTGGCACTGGGGACAGACCAGCGCCCTGTTTGCTTCGTCTGCCTGAACCTGGCCCTTGCAGGCGGGGCAGGCAAGGATGTCGAGAAGTTCCTGGGAGATCATGGGGTTTTGGGATTTAGCATTCAAGGTTCATGGGAAGAGGAGAGTTCTGGGAAAGGCGTTTTCTGTCTGCCTGGACAAGACAGGCTCGCAGAGACCCGCGTCCTGCTGTGGAGACGCACTCTATATAATAGAGAATGCCCAATCTGAAAACGCTTTGGCGAACCAGCTGCAGGGAGAGTACCGCGAGTCAGACGGAACTTCGGCGCGTGGTTACAAAATGTGGCCCGTCGGCATTTACTCCATAAACAGATTGGGCTGTCGGCGCTCTTTCCCGAAGATCATGCCGCGGGATTGGGTAACATCCAAGGAGGCTCCGTAACGGGAAAATATATCAACAAACTTGTCAGCATTGATTCCCCAATAAACCATTGTACAAGATCAGCACCATATGGTAGATTAACAAATATAGTCTAAAAATTCCAACTTTCATGTAATCAATCTGTTTCATGTATCATATATTTCACTTGAGCATTTATCAATGAATATATGTTATAACATGGATCTAACATAATATTATTATCAAATAAACTATTGATTTCCTCAACATGCTTCGGCGGAGTACACCAACTCCTTGAATATTGATATGTATTTGTTCTGCCTGCGGTCATATGAACTATCTCCGAGTAATCTCAAGTGTATTTTTAGTGTTTGTATATTTTCTCCATAAGGAGATAAAACGGTTCTTCGCTATTTTCCGTGAAGCCCTCTATATGTAGCGTTTTCCTGCACTAACCGCAACCGAAAACACGCACCTTCCCCGAACCGGCGTTATACCGAAAGAGTAGATATACCAACTGAATCGAATGGATACCAAGAATTTTCCGAAAAAGTGAGTAATCTTGCGAAGAGAAATCTGTCAGCAGGGCCAGAGTCAGGTCTGCACAGCTTGGGGCCTGCTCAAAGCTGTGGTGGACGGTAACACGCTCTGCGTTCCCTATCTCCAAAAACTTCTGCACCTTGAGTTCCCGCTTGGGCTACCACTTCTGTACCATGGAAGCCATGGTCAGCGAGCGTCGCCCGGAAAATTACCTGCGTTTCACCTTCAAGGGCGGGGCGGCGGACTATGAACGCTGTCTGGGCCGGGTGCGGTTTATCCAGGAGATTCTGGAACGCTACGACTTTCACGCCAGTGCCAACGGTGATCACATGGATGCGCGGCTTGAAGGGCGGGGACAGGACTACATGCTGGAGCGCCTGAAGGTTCTGGGCTATTTGACCCTGCACACTCGCCAGCTTGACATGATCATGGGCAATCCGGCCCGGGTGCAGTACTACAAGAACAAACTCACCAGCGATATTGACCGGATGCTGGCAGGTGAGCTGGAGAAGGAAAAGGCATAGGGTTTGCTGTCATTTTTGCCCGCTTCGACACCGTGCTCCTGGAGTCCCCGGATGCGGAAAGCCCCAAACAGCGCAACGCTGGCCCCTCTGCCAGCGCCGCTCTTGCGCAAAACACGCAGAGGAAAACACCATGCAAAACATTCTTGTCACTGGCGTTGCCGGCTTCATTGGGCACGCACTGGCCAAGCGCCTTCTGGCGGACGGTCGGGCAGTTGTCGGGCTGGACAACCTGAACGACTACTACTCTGTGCAGCTCAAGCGTGACCGGCTCGCAGAACTGCTGCCACATCCGAACTTCACCTTTGTACAGGAAGACCTGGCAAACCGCGAAGCCATGACAAGGCTCTTTGCTGCGCACCGCTTTGACGTGGTGGTCAATCTGGCAGCCCAGGCAGGAGTCCGCTACTCGCTTGTCAACCCGGCCTCCTACGTGGACAGCAATCTGGTGGGCTTTGGCAACATTCTGGAAGGATGCCGCAACACCGGGGTGAAGCATCTGGTCTTTGCCTCGTCCAGTTCAGTGTACGGGGCCAACACCAAAATGCCCTTTTCCGAACACGACAACGTGGATCATCCGGTTTCGCTCTACGCCGCCTCCAAGAAGGCAGGAGAACTGATGGCCCATACCTACAGTCACCTCTTTGGTCTGCCTTGTACAGGCTTACGCTTTTTCACGGTCTATGGCCCTTGGGGACGGCCTGACATGGCACTCTTCCTGTTTACCAAGGCCATTGTGGATGGTCAGCCTATCAAGGTTTTCAATCAGGGCAGGATGGAGCGGGACTTCACCTATATTGATGACATTGTGGAAGGGGTAGTTCGGGTAATGGATCGCGTGCCGCAATCGAACCCGGATTGGAGCGGAGACGCGCCAGACCCGGCCACGAGTTACTGTCCCTGGCGAGTGTACAACATCGGCAACAACAGGAAGGAGCCGCTTTTGCGGTATATAGAAGTGTTGGAGCAGTGTTTGGGGCGCAAGGCGGAGAAGGAGTTTTTGCCCATGCAGCCCGGAGATGTGCCTGCCACTTGGGCTGATGCCAGTGAACTGGTACACGACACCGGCTTCCAGCCTGACACCCCCATTGAAACCGGTGTTCAGCGTTTTGTGGACTGGTATCGGGGGTATTACAGGGTTGGCTGAAGTTCTTTTCCTTTCCTTGTCTTCGCTTTACCGCTTTGCTGGAAAGTTTGAAGAGCGAAGCGGTGAAAGGAGAAAACGGCAAGGCTCGCCTACAGGGTCTTGCCTGTTGTACAAGAACACTCATTCTGAACTTCGGTAACAGAGAAGCCCCGGAAGGCAATGCTTTCCGGGGCTTGTTTTTGTCAAGAGAGGCGGGAGAAGAGGCTATCCAAGCGCCAGCAAATCGCCAGCGTTCAGGTTGGGTTTGTTGTTCAGGGTGGCAAAGTGGATGGCCGCGCCACTGCCGGAACCATCCGCGTCGTAGAGCAAGGCTCCGGTGGTAGTGTTGTAGATGAGGAAGTGCTGTTCGCTTTCCGACAGTCCGCTGGCATTGCTGATGAAGTGCTCTGCGCTCAAAGGGCCAGAGGCCAGACTCTGGAAGATTGAGCAATCCAGTTGCAGCGTATCTTCTCCGGGCGTGAAATCGCCAATCCGGCTCACTCCGTCTTCCAGTGAGGAAAAGAGGAAGCTGTCCCTGCCTGCATTGCCCCAAAGCTGGTTGTCTTCCCCTTGGACAATCAGGGTATCATCGCCTTCCCCGCCATTCAACCGGGCCTTGTTTGCTCCGTAGAGCTGGTCATTGCCGCTCTTGCCGTAGAGCGTG
>CAMNHX010000075.1 GCA_946539945.1 uncultured Desulfobulbus sp.
CCATCTCCGGGAAGAGCCGCCGCACGCCTGTGCCGTTCTTGGCCGAGACCTTCAGAACCGGCGCAAAGGGAATGAACTTCAGGGCCAGCCGCACCTCCTCCAGAAGCTGCAACTGCCGTTTGCGGTCCTGTTCCAGCAGATCCCACTTGTTGATGAGGACCATCAGGGCACGGTTCTGTTCCTGGGCATAACTGATGACCTTGGTATCCTGTTCAGTGATACCTTCGCCCGCGTCGAGCAGGATCAGGGCAATGTCACAGCGGCCAATGGCAGACAGGGTCTTCAGAATCGAGAATTTTTCCAGTTTGTCCCTGGTCTTGCCCCTACGGCGGATGCCTGCGGTATCGATGAGAAGATAGGAGTATTGGCCATAGGACAGCCGGGTGTCCACCGCATCGCGGGTCGTGCCTGCCACCTCGGAAACCACCATGCGCGTGTCGCCGGTGATGGTGTTGATAAGCGAGCTTTTGCCCACGTTGGGCCGTCCCAGAAAGGCCACACGCAGCGTATTTTCCGGCAGTTCCTCGTGCCGTGCCTCGCTGTTCAGGTGCGGCAACAGCGCCTCCATGAGCGCCTCCACCCCGTGCCCATGATCCGCAGAGAGCGGCCAGAGCTGGTCCGCGCCCAGTTCCCAAAAGGGCGTCAGCAAGTCGTGTTCCAGGTCTTCGCTGTCAACCTTGTTGACAAGGTACAGGATTGGTTTTTGCGTGCGTCGGAGAATATCGGCAATTTCCTGGTCTCCGGGCGTCAGTCCCTCGCGACCGTCCAAAAGAAAGAAGATGATGTCTGCCTCTTCTACTGCCAGTAGCGCCTGCTCGCGGATGTGGCTGCCCATGCCTTCATCCTCTTCCTCAATACCGCCGGTGTCCACCAGATTGAAGGCATAGCCCTCCCACTCGACCTTGGCATAATGCCTGTCCCGGGTGACGCCTGGTGTGGGGTCAACCAAGGCGTCGCGGCGGCGGGTCAGGCGGTTGAACAGGGTGGATTTGCCCACGTTGGGGCGACCAATCAGGGCAACAAGGGGAATGGTGTTCATAATACCTGTTTGAAGTGCTGATGACATTGACGGGCAAGGCTGCGCAGACCTGCATACCGGGCAAATTCCTCCCGCGCAAGCAGGGCTGCTAGGCTGGCAGAGGCAGGCGCAAGAAAGCGGGCGAAAAAGGGCTTGCCTCTTGTGTGGCTCAAAAAGGCAAAGGCGCCCAGAATTTGCAGGTTGCGCTGGACAGAGAGTAGCAGGAATTCGTGACGGAACTGGGCATCGTCGTAGGGCATGAGGCGGTGCAGCGCGGTCAGATAGCTGTCCAGAAGATGCGCCTGGGTGTCCTTGGGCAAGGCAGCATAAGGGTCAAGGAGGAGTGAGGCCAGATCATAGGCGAGTGGCCCCAGTCGTCCTCCCTGAAAGTCAATAAAGCAGGGCTGGCCCTGAACGAGCATGATGTTTCGACTCTGGCAGTCCCGGTGCAAAAAGAAACAGGCTGGCGCGGCAGAGGCGGCCCTGGCAAGGTCCTGACATTCAGCAGCAAGTTGGGCCTGGTCAAAGGCAAGCCCCAGTATATCCGTACAGCAGGCGCGGAGGAAATAGCCGCTTTCCCGGTCCTGCATGAGTTTTTCGTCATAGCGGGGCGTATCCCAGCACCAGTCCGGGTCAAAGCCCTCTGCGCCAGCGGTCTGCATCTGCGCCAGACGGGTCACAGCAGCCTCGTACAGCGCCAAGCGGGCAGCAGCGTCCCCTGTTGCGCCGTGAAGCCGCTGGTCTCCCAAATCCTCGCAGAGTACAAGTCCGCTTTGCTCGTCCCAGTCGTGGATTTCCGGCACTGCTGCCCCCTTTTGGTAGAGGTGGCGGCCAATGAGAGCCATGCTCCGTGCTTCGGCAAAGTCCTTGGGTTCAGGATGCTCTGGTGGCAACACAGCCAGCAAGGGCTGTTTGCCGGGCAGGCGGAAAAAACGGCGGGCAGAGCCGTCGGCCTGCAAGGGGACAGTGTCCGGGGCCTGCAGACGGGACAGAATATCAGCAGTTTTCATGGTTTTTCCTCACTGTCTACCTCCGGGTCGCCGGTGATGATGCGGTTGGCAAAACAGGCTTGTTCCGGGACAAGTGCGCCATCCCAGACCACGCAGTTTTCCAGCCTTGCGCCCGGGCCAATGCTTGCGCCCACACCGATACAGCCCCAGCCCAGAAGTTGCGCCTCTTCAGAGACCTGCGCCTTGTCTTCGATACGCCACTCGTCAGGCTGCAAGAGTTTTTGGTGCAGATCCAGATAATCGGCGGGTGTGCCCATGTCCTGCCAGAAGACCTTGTCCACGCGCACAAATCCCACAATCCCGGTCTGGGCCAGTTCCTGATACAGATCAATGATGTGGAAGAAGCGATGCGCTGGAATGCGTTCCAACACTTCCGGGTTTACCACCTGCACGCCGGTGAAGGCCAGAAGGTTCTGGTCTTCCGGGAGCTGACCCACTGAACCAAAACCGGTCACGCAGTCGCCTGCTATGTGGACTGTATTGAAGCGCGGCAGATCGTGCAGGGACAGAGTGACCGCCTTGCCGCTTGCCCGGTGCGCCGCAAGGAGCGCAGGCAGGTCCAGGTGGTGGAAGAGGTCGCCGTTCATCACCAGAAGAGGCTCGTCTGCAAGCTGGGGCAGGGCTTCGCGCAGACTGCCGCCTGTGCCCAGGATTTCCGGCTCGATTTGCAACCTGATTCGGGCCGGACCAGGGGGGCGGTGCTGGACCGCTGCCTCAATCTGCCCGGCCAGATGATGGGCATTGACAATGATGTGTTGACAACCAGCCTCCTCCAGTTGCTGCAAGGCGTGCCACAAGAGGGGCTGGTTCAAGACAGGAAAGAGCGGCTTGGGCCGCAAAAGCGTGTAGGGTTTGAGCCGGGTGCCAAAGCCCGCGGCCAGAAGCATGGCTTGCATAAGACTCTAAAGAGGTGTCGGAAAATTTGACGCTTCCCGGGAAGCTGGGTACATAAGGGGGCAGGGTGCAGAGGCATCCGACCCGGCTGTCGCATTGTGCCTGTTTTTGGACGCTCTTGCCACGGAAAAGCGCGTCTGGCAGGTCTCTCTGAATTTTCACTTTCAAGGCAGAACATGATAACCTTGCTTGATTACGGCGCAGGCAACGTGCGTTCAGTGGTGAACGCCCTGGAGCATCTGGGCGGACAGCTCAAAACCGCAACAGGCCCGGAAGACATCGATCAGGCTGAAAGCCTGCTGTTTCCGGGAGTGGGCAACTTTGGTGCCTTGATGCGCACCTTGCGGGAAACAGGTCTGAAAGAGGCGCTGATCCGCTATCTCCGTTCAGGACGCCCCTTTTTCGGCATCTGTGTGGCACTTCAGGCGCTCTACGGGTCCAGCGAGGAAGCGCCAGAGGAGGCAGGGTTGAGGCTGTATCCCGGCACGGTGCAGCGCTTTCCTGCAGGGCTGGCAGTGCCGCATATCGGCTGGAACGGCATCCGGGCGCTGCAAGCGTCGCCTTTCTTTGCCGGGCTTGCGGGCGATGAAAAGTTCTACTTTGTGCATTCCTACAGAATGCCGGTGTGCAGCGGCCCGGAAGTGCTGGCAGTCAGCGATTACGGGAGTGAATACGTGAGCGCGGCAGGAAGGGGCTGCCAGATCGCCACCCAGTTTCATCCGGAAAAGAGCGGCAAGGCCGGTCTGCGGCTCTTGGAGAATTTTCTGGCCTTGAGCCGTGAGTCCAGTGCGCTTGGCGGTGTTTTGCCTCTGCGTTGCCCGGCCAAAACAGAACTGGCCCGGCGCGTCATCGCCTGTTTGGATGTGCGCGCCAATGATGCAGGCGATCTGGTGGTCACCAAGGGTGACCAGTACGATGTGCGCGAGGCAGGCAACGTGCGCAACCTGGGTAAGCCAGTGGCGCTGGCTGCCGACTACTACGAACAGGGCGCAGACGAGATCACCTTCCTCAATATTACCGGCTTCCGGGATTTTCCGCTGGACGACCAGCCCATGCTTCGGGTGTTGGAGGAGACTTCCAAAAAGGTCTTTGTGCCGCTCACCATTGGCGGCGGCATCCGCGACTTCGTTGACAAGAACGGCGTCTATACCCCGGCGCTTGCCGTGGCTGATCGCTACTTCCGGGCGGGCGCGGACAAGGTTTCCATCGGCTCGGACGCAGTGGCCATTGTGGAGGGCTTTTTGGAAACGGGAGAGGCAGACGGTGTCTCGGCCATTGAAGCCATAGCCCGGGTGTACGGCAACCAGGCAGTGGTGATCTCCATTGACCCGCGCCGCGTGTACGTTCACAGTCCGAAAGACGTGCCCAACCCGCGTATTCAGTGTCTGGAGACTGCCTTTCCCGGCCCGAATGGCGAAGGCTTTTGCTGGTATCAGTGTACCGTGAAGGGTGGGCGCGAGGGACGGCCTGTGGATGCGGTGACGCTGGCGCAGGTCTGCGAGCAACTGGGCGCAGGCGAGATCCTTTTGAACTGCATTGACCGCGACGGCACAGGCGCGGGCTTTGATTTGGAACTGGTGACTGCGGTGAAAAAGGCGGTGGGCATTCCGGTGATTGCCTCCAGCGGCGCAGGTGCGGCCAGCCATTTTGTGGACGTGTTCACCCAAACCAACGCGGATGCAGCCCTGGCTGCCGGGATCTTCCACCGGAAAGAAGTGCCCATTGCAGCGGTGAAGGAGGCAATGCGGCAGGCGGACATTCCTGTGCGGCTCGTCAATACTGCGGCCCCAGTGCAAGCGGTACGCATTGCACCTGCTGCAGAAGACGACCTGCGGGAAATCCTTGCCCTGCAGTATCTGGCCTATCAAAGCGAAGCCAAACTTTGGAATAATCCCAATATTCAGCCGCTGACACAGACTCTGGATGAGGTGCGGCAGGAATACCGACAGGGACTCGTCCTGAAGGCAGTGGATGCTGATGGTGTCATCATAGGTTCTGTCAGATGCCACCTTGAGAACGACACAGTGTATATCGGCAAGCTGATGGTGCATCCGGCAAGGCAGAATCAGGGCTTGGGGACAAGGCTGCTCCTTGCCGTGGAACAGTTCTATCCGGGCAAACGCTACGAACTCTTCACCAGCAGCAAAAGCGCAGGCAATATCCGTCTGTATGAAAAATTGGGGTACACTGTTTTTGCAGAAAAGCAAAGCACAGCACCATTGCGCTTTGTGTATCTGGAAAAAGGGGCTGTTGGTACAGAAGCGCCGACCACCCAGACCTGAATTTTTGAGCGTGGACCAGGCAGGCGCTGATTCTTGCATTTTTTCCGGCTTTTTGGTTTAGTACTTCCCTTTTGTCTCTGGCGCGAAGCGAACGGCTCGCGCCTTCCTTTTTTTCTATCCTGACCTTTTTTATGAAGCAACAAAATATCCGTAATGTTGCGATCATCGCCCACGTTGACCACGGTAAAACCACACTTGTTGACCAGCTCTTCCGGCAAAGCGGTATGTTCCGCGACAACCAGCAGGTGGCAGAACGCCTCATGGATTCCATGGAGCTTGAGCGTGAGCGCGGCATTACCATTGCCGCGAAAAACGGATCGTACCGGTATGGTGACTATCAGATCAACATCATTGACACCCCAGGTCACGCTGATTTTGGCGGGCAGGTGGAGCGCGTCCTGCGCATGGCAGACGGCGCGGTTTTGCTGGTTGACGCTCAAGAAGGCCCCATGCCCCAGACCTTTTTCGTGGTCAAAAAGGCCCTAGCAGCAAAGCTCCCGATTCTTCTGGTGGTCAACAAGATCGATAAGCCCGCAGCCCGGCCAGATTGGGCGGTTGACCAGGTCTTTGACCTGCTGGCACGGCTGGGCGCACCAGACGAGATACTGGACTTTCCGGTGGTCTATGCCTCTGCCAAGAGCGGCTATGCCCTGAACAGTCTGGATGACTCGCCGGAAGGCGCGAACATGGACGCCATCAGCGAAATGATCGTCAAACACGTACCGCCACCACCCGGCGATCCAGAAGGGCCTTTGCAGCTCCAGATCGCCACCATTGACTATTCGCCCTATCTGGGGCGTCTGGGTACAGGCAAGGTGACCAGCGGCCACTTTGACCTGCGCACGCCGCTGGTCATGGTGCGCCGCGATGGCAGCATTGCTCCTGCCCGTATCAACAAAATCTTTGCCTTTGACGGCGATCAGAAGGCGCCGGTGGATGAGGCTTCCTGCGGAGCCATTGTCTCGGTTGCGGGCATGGAGGATGTGACTGTGGGTGTGACCTTCACTGATCCTGAAAACCCGCAGCCCCTGCCAGTGATCGAAATTGATCCACCCACCATTGCCATGCAGTTCATTCCCAATGACTCGCCCTTTGCCGGACAGGAGGGCAAGTTCGTGACCTCGCGTCACCTTGAGGAGCGTCTGAAGCGTGAAACCCTGGCAGACGTGGCCTTGCAGGTAGAGCCTCTGGGGCGGGGCGGCGGCTTTCAGGTGGCGGGGCGGGGCGAACTGCACCTCTCCATTCTGATTGAGAAAATGCGGCGTGAAGGCTACGAGTTTCAGGTCACGCGGCCCCAGGTCATCATGCGCGAGGAAAATGGCCAGAAGTTGGAGCCTTACGAAGAACTGTCCATTGATGTGGATGATCAGTATCAGGGCGTGGTCATTGAAAAGCTGGGGCGGCTCAAGGGCGTGCTCATTGATATGCAGGTGGGTCAGGAGCTGACCCGCATGAAGTTCAGGATTCCGACCCGGGGGCTTCTAGGCTACCGCTCGGTTTTTATGACCGACACCCACGGCATGGGCGTGATGAACTATATCTTTGCCGAATGGGGACCCTATGCGGGCGAGATCCAGAACCGCGTCAACGGCGTGATGGTGGTCAAGGAGAGCGCCACTACCGTGGCCTACGCGCTCTTTAATTTGCAGGAACGAGGACGCCTCTTTCTGGGGCCAGGCGTGGAGGTGTATCCGGGCATGATCATTGGCGAACATTGCCGCCAGACCGATCTGGTCGTCAATCCGGCCAAGGGCAAGAAGCTGACCAATATCCGCGCTGCCGGCTCGGATGACGCGGTCATTTTGACCCCGCCTCTTGACATGAGTCTGGAAGAATGTATAGCCTACATCAACGATGACGAACTGGTGGAAATCACGCCCAAGGCCATTCGCCTGCGCAAAAAGCCCGGCGTGAAGGCGCATATCTGATTGCAAACAGCCTTTGTCCTTGACCAAGCTGCGCTTTCCTTCCCTGCCCTTTAGGGCGGGGAAGGAAAGCGCAAACCCACTTGCCTCTTTCCGTGTCTTCGTCTATTTTCTCCACTCGGCGGCAGGACATAGCGGTGTCAGCCTGTGGAGAGGTCGTGAG
>CAMNHX010000076.1 GCA_946539945.1 uncultured Desulfobulbus sp.
AGCCGCAGTTGAGAGAAGCTGGCAAAAAGGAGCTTGCGCACATGCTGAACCTGATACCGACACAAAAGACACTCCGTCTGGGCCTTGCCGCGTTGATGCTGTTCGCGCTCGCCGCCTGCGCCGGGCGAAACGCGGCGACCGCGCCGCCCGCCCTTCGGACCCAACCCCACACGAAATACGTCCTCTACATCGGCCTGAACGACGGCGACACCGGCGAGCAGCGCATTTCCACCGCCGAGGCGAAGCGGATTATGCGGGAAATCGGTGGAAAATACGCGGACGGCTTCACCCTCTACGAGGCCGCCGGTTACTGGCGCGAGTCGTCGGGCGTGGAGATGCAGCAGGAGCAGACTCTGGTCTGCGTGCTCATCGACGCCCCGCCCCAGGCCGTGACCCGCATCATGGACGAGGCTCTGCTGGTCTTCAACCAGCGCAGCATCCTGCTGGAGGTGACAAAAGCGCACAGCCTCCTCTACAATGGGACAGGGAAAGAAGCAGACTCGGACGATGGATGATATGCAGAATGTGATTTTTGACTTTTGAAGTCGCCAAGCACGGGAGTGCCGTTCTTCTTGAGGTATTCCTTTGCTCTCGCGCTCACATAATTACTTTGAGAAGATCAAAACCAATTACACCAATAACTAACACCCAGAAAAAACAGAATGGACAGATTGAGATAATGCAAAAATAAAATCAGAGTTAAACGTCTATTTTTGTCTATTTTATTCATTTTTATAAATTCATCAAGAATATGAAAGAGTTTTGGATTATGTCCTGCCCGAAGGAGGAGCTTGTACATAATATAGAGCAATAACAAGTCCAGTATCACTATCAGACCAGTAATAAAAGCAAGATACTCGTAGAGTTGCATTATCGTGCCCTCAAATCCATGTCTGTCGTCTTGTTCTGTAAAAACGGGAAACCGCAAAGTGCGGTTCAATATGGGTCCATTTTTCGACGCCTGTCAAGCAGCGTGTGACTGGTGGTATGCTTGAGAAGCAGATCACCATATTCTGGAGAAGTATTGGCGTATTGCGGACCCGCGTTGTAGTGTCCCCGACAAGCCGCAAGCAGGCATTTGCGCGGCGCAACATACACAATCAGGAGGACAGACGATGGAAGCACAGATGTTGGCAGGCAAGGTGGCGATCATTACCGGCGCGAGCTACGGCATGGGCGAGACCATGGCAACCCTGTTCGCCGAGGAAGGCGCAAAGGTGGTACTCACCGCACGCGGCAAGGACAAGCTGGACGCGGTGGTGGCGAAAATCAAAGCCGCCGGGCATGAGGCCATCGGCGTGGTGGCGGACACGAAGTCGCTTGCGGACACTCAAAGAGTGTTCGCCGAAACCATAAAAAATTTCGGCGACCTCGACATCCTCATCAACAACGCGGGCATCGGCGAGCAGAAGATGATCGACGAGACCGACGACGAATGGGTGCTGCACGTGATGGACACCAATCTGGCTGGTCCCATGCGCTACATCCGCGAGGCGCTCAAAATCTTCCTGCCCAAAAACGAGGGTGTGATCATCAACATCTCGTCGGTGAACGGCGCACGACCCTTCTGCGGCGCGGCCTACACCGCCACCAAGGGCGCCCTCAACACCCTGACCAAAAATGTCGCGATGCGGCTGATTGAGACCAAGATCCGCTGCAACGCCGTGGCCCCGGGCGCGACCATCACCCCGGCCCACATCGCCAACAAGGCGGGTGAGCAGCCCGGCGGCGCGAAGATGCTGGAGTACAGCAAGCATTTTGTCTATTTCCCTGGCCCAGAATGCGAGGCCATGGACCAAGCCTATGCCTGCCTCTATCTGGCCAGCAAGATGGGCCGGGCGGTGCGGGGACAGGTCTTGCAAGTCTGCAACGGTGGTTTTCTGTGACCGGGTTGGGCGGCAAGTCCCGCCCTTCAGGGCTGGAAAGGAGAGCGCGAAGCGACTTGCTTTTTCCTTGTTTTGGGAACCTTGCAAAATAGCCGATAAGCTGAATTGCCGTTTTTGTAACTTACCGGTTTTCCTCAAGTTTACCGGTGCGGATGAGCGCCGATTTTGAATTTTTCAAGGTTCCCTTTTCGTCTTTTGCTCCCTCCGGCAGGACAGAGCGGTGTCTGCCTGTGGAGAAAAAATGCAGTGGCTTGCGGTGTCGCTGCGCGGAAGAAAAAATCAAAGTGGTCGCACGACTTTGCGTAGGTTGTGCAGAACGGTAATACATCTCATAAAAAATTCAGTTTTCCCGGCTCTCCTTGAAGGCAATCTTCAAGGTTTCGCCCTCCAGCGCCACGCCAGCACTTTTGCTGACAAGGCAACGGTGCGCGTCATTCTCAAATCCTACGGTCTCGCCTTCGTGCAGCGCCCCCCCCCCTTCCAATACGTAGGCGGCCAGGGAGAAGAGAAAGTCCCGCACCTCTTCCGGGGCAGCCTCGCTGTCCAGGATTTCCATCTCCTCATACCCGTAGGCAAGCATCCCGCAGGTGTAGCCGCAAACCCCCTCCTCCCGGAGATAGATACCAAACCACACCAGATCACCCAAGGGCAGTTCGCCCTGCCGGGCCAGTTTGGCCTCTTCCAGATACAATTCCGGCTGATAGACCGTGCTGTTGGCGCAGACTCCCAATACGCCTGACTGCCTGCAGCAGCTTGCCGCAACTTTGACCAGGAGAACGCCACCTGCCAGCAGGTCCTCTTCAAAAGCCCTTACTGACACCAGAAGAGCGGCCTGATGCTGCTGGATGCGCTCCGTAGCCTCGCGCCACAGGTAGTTGAGTTGGGCGTAGTACTCCAGTTCCTCGTCCTCAACCGGGCCAGCCTGCAGCGACACAGAGACCCTCCCCTCTGGACTGTCCCAAACCAGCAGGTCTGGATCAGATACCCAAGATTCCTCTGGAATTGCCCAGTCTGCCGCCAAATCCCGGCGGAGCTGGTCCCAGTCGCAATGGGGCTGATCCAGCAGAACCATGACCTGAAAGCAGTGCGATTCGTTCACGGGTTTTCCTCCATCATCTGCAGCGCCAGCGCGGCAGTGCGCTGCGCTGCGCCAGGCTGACCCAAACGGGTTTTCACCTCGTCAAAGCCTGCCAGCATGGCCTCACGGGCCGGGCTTGGGGTCAAGAGAGGCTGGATGCAGGCCAGCAGGGTTTCTGGCTGCACACGGTCTTGCAGGAGTTCGGGAATGAGGGCCTGGCCCAAAATGAGATTGGGCAGGGTAAACAGGGGAAGCGTGCGGATGATGAGCTTGGCCAGCCAATAGGTGTGACAGGACAGGCGATAGGCCGCCACAGTGGGTACGCGCAGAAGCGCCAGTTCCAGCGTGACCGTGCCTGAAGCAGCCAGTGCCGCGTCACAGGCTGCCATCACGCTGTAGCGATCCTGGTCCAGAACCCGGATGTCCAGCCGAGTCTGGACGGCAGCCAGCCCGCAGGCATCCAGAAGTTCCCGGCTGATGGTGGAAGCCTGCGGCAGGAGAAAAATCGGCGCTGTGGGCAGGCTGGACGCCAGTCTGGCGGCAGTCTCCAGAAAGACCGGCAAGAGGGTCTGCACCTCTCGCCCCCTACTGCCCGGAAGTAGCCCCACAACCGGGCGGTCCCCTGCCACGCCCAAGCGCTGCAGCATTTCCTGACGCGGTAGCTCAACCCGAACCCTGTCCAGAAGCGGATGACCCACAAAGTGCGCCTGATAACCGTGGCGCGTGTACAGTTCCTCTTCAAAGGGCAGGATGACAGCCACGCAGTCCACAAGGCGACCAATGGTGTGAACCCGCCTCTTGCGCCAGGCCCAGATCTGCGGGCTGATATAGTAGAGAACTGGAATGCCCAGTTTTTTGGCGAATCGGGCCAAAAGGAGGTTGAAGTCTGGGTAGTCGATGAGAATGAGGAGTGCGGGACGGCGCGTCCGTATCCGGGTGATCAGGGCGCGGCGGGCTGCCAGAATGTCGGACAGGCGGCTGAAGATCTCCACTATCCCCACCACTGCCAAGCGGGCAGCGTCAGCCAGGAGTTCCACGCCAGCCACTGCCATTTCCCGCCCCCCCATACCGCAGAAACGCAGGTCTGGACGCTGGGTCTGCAGGGCGCGGACCAACTCGGCCCCGTACATTTCACCAGAAGCCTCGCCTGCCACGATCATGATTTCCGGCGCTCTACCGCCTTGAGCCTGGACTGCCGCTCCTGCCTCAAGGCAGGCGCTTTCTCCCGGGTTCAGACAAGGCATGAGTCCACACCTGCAGGGCTACGATGTCGATGGGTTCCTGCTGGCAGCCTGACTGTAATGCACACTGCCCAAGCGGGCTTGGCAGGTCCAGTTCCTTTTGTCAGGCAGGACAGAGTCCGAACCTGCACCTCTGCCTTAAACGCCAAGGCAGGTTTTTTGCTGATGCGGCTTGTGGACTTATGCAGGCAGTCCCGGCACAGGACCGTCCTTGCTGTTTCTGGAGTCCGTTGGGCCACAGTTCGGATTTTCATGCTTGCCATTGTTTCATGGTGGAAAGAGGACTTTGTCTTGACCCCATTCTTGAGACGGGCAGGCAAATTCGCCCTGTATCTGCTGCAAGCAAGCTGTCTGTTCACACTACCTTCTCCGGGATTTTCCGTACTCTTTGATGTATTCTTTCATGTCCTCTTTCAAGTCCATGCCTTCGCTCATGATGTTATCAATGTACCAGTCACCGCGTTCAAACACCATTTTGAGGGTGACTGGTGTATCATGACCAAAATTATGGACTTTCATGTTCACAGTCGCTTCTGTATTTGAAACATTGACTACTTTCACGTCCGTTATGTGGAGATCATTGGAGAAGTCCTGTCCCATGACCCAATAGTCGGCATCGAAGAATGGTTCATCTCCTTGTTCTTGTATCTTCTCGACTTTCTTCTTGTTGTCATTCCATGCCTTGGAACAGAAGCGGCTATCAAAATCAGGGATGGAAGTGTAATCATTTGTCCTGTTGTAAGTAGAGAAAACTGTTTTGTATATGGCTTCCACACGTTGCTTGACTTGTTGTGAATCGCCAGTGTTTCCGTATGCTGCAACAGCAAGACTGAAGAAGAGAAGCACAGAGAAAAGCACTGTCTTTTTCATTTTTGACCGCCTTTGTGAAAGTATGAAGACCGTTCAAGCCCACACAGGCTGATACGGCAAGTTCTGCCGCCAGAGGGAGAAAAGGGGCGACGACAGGAAGAAGGGCAAGCTGGTTCGCACTTTCCTGCCCCGCCCTGAAAGCCGGGGCTTGATGCGCATTCTGGTCATGGCGGCAGAGCCTTCAGGCTGCTGGCATGAGTTGCCGGAGCAGGGCGCAGTCCGGCATTCCGGCCTCCCGAATGGTCTGGGCCAGACGGCGGTTGTTTTTCCGCACCGCCTGAATCACCTCCAGGGCCACGGCCAGAGCGTTCCGGCCCTGTGCGCCAGTCACAGCAGGCAGTCTCCGGGTACGCACGCAGTCCACAAACTCGCGCAGTTCCATTTCCAGGGCATCGGCAGAACTGACGGTCAGGGACTCCTGGACCGGGTGCTGGGTGGCTTCAGGCGTGCAGGCGGCCAATCGCGACAGCACGCACTCTTTGTTCTGGAAATCCACGTCCAGGCATTCACCGGGCTGGAAGATGCGCATCCGGCGCTCTGCTACAGGCGCAACCCGGCTGGTAGTGAGGTTGGCAGTGCAGCCGTTGGCAAAGATGATATGCGCGTTCACAATGTCTGTGTGCGGCGTGATGACTGGCGCGCCCACTGCGCTGATGCTCTCAATCGGCGCACGCACCAGGGCCAGGATAATGTCCAGATCGTGGATCATCAGGTCAATGATGACATCCACGTCTGCGCTGCGTGGGGTGAACACGCCTACCCTTTTGGACTCAATAAAAAGCGGCAGGTTCAGATGGGGGCGGGCAGCCTGCATGGCCGGGTTGAAGCGCTCAATCAGACCGACCTGCAGGATGCGGCCTCCTTCAGCAGCGATTTTGAGCAGCGCATCCGCCTCTTGCAGGGTGAGGGTGATGGGTTTTTCCATCATCACGTCCATACCGTTTTCCAGGCAGAAGCGGCCTACCTCAAAGTGGCTTGTGGTGTTGGCAGCAATGGAGACAGCATCCACCTTGCCTGCCAGCTCGCGATAGTCCGTACAGGGGACAGCGCCGGTTTCTGTGGCCACCAGTTGCGCCTGCTGGAGGTTCAGGTCAGCCACGCTGACCAGATCCACGTCCTCCAATGCAGCATATTTCAGGGCATGATAGCGTCCGAGATGGCCCACACCAATCACGCCGACCCGAATTTTTTTTGTCATGGTTGCAAGCGGTTGAAGGAAAAAAAAGACAGTGGCAAAAACTGTCATGTATAGTGCATTGCGAATTTTTTGCCACGAAAAATCACTCGTGCAGCAGGTCCGGTCTTTTGTGCAAAAGGGCAATGAGGCGGTCTTCCCAAGCGCTCTGGAATCCCAGAACCCTTGCCGAGGCAACTTGCAGTTGGTTTTGTCCTGTCGGCGACAGCAGATCTTGCAGGGTCTGGCAGTAGTAGTTGAGACAGAACAGGGGTTTGACTGCAAAGCGGCAGCCGCGTTCTCCCAGAAAGCAACAGGCTTCTCCATTGTCCTGCGGCCTGCAGGAAAGCCCCAAAAGCAGGTTAAGCGCAATCAGGGGCAGATCTGCATTGGCAGCCATGTAGGCGCTGCAGCAGCCGCCTGCCTTGCCAGGGCGGGAGGCGCAGGCCACACAGGCTGTCCCCAAACCCAATCCTGCCATACACTCGTCCAAGTGCTGCACTGCCTGACGCAGAGCCGGAAAATCCGCAGACAGGCTCATCAGAGGAACCGCGTTTTCAGGCGCTTGCAGTCGGGCTGCAAGCTGGAAAGCCCGCTCGTGCAGGACTGTTGCCGCTCCTGTGTAGAGAAAGGCAAACAACACTTCAGGACTGGCGCTGTTCATAATTTTGCAGCCTCCTGCATAAAGGCCCGCCAGATGGGAGCAGCCGTGACAGCGCCGCCTTCACCCGGGCCAAGGGTCAGATCCCGGTCATGCCCTACCCAGACGCCTGCGGTCAGACCCGGCACAGAGCCGACAAACCAGGCGTCTGTATTGTTGTCCGTGGTTCCGGTCTTGCCGCTCGCGCCCCGGACGCTGGCCACCTGCCGTCCTGTGCCGCGTCGGACCACCTGGGTCAGCGCCTGATGCAGCCAGCGGGCAGAACGCGGTGCAATCGCCTGTTCCAGCGAGGGCTGCGTCCAGGGCCGGACGCGCCCGTCCACTCCGCGCACGCTAGTGATGGCGGCAGGCGCGTGCCGCAGCCC
>CAMNHX010000077.1 GCA_946539945.1 uncultured Desulfobulbus sp.
GGAGATGCTTCGCTTCGCTCAGCATGACATAAAAAATGAAAACGGAAACGCTATAAGTTTCAAGTAAACAGTTCAAGCCCCATATCCCCGCCCGCATACAAAAAAACAGCGAGACCCGGAAACCGGGTCCCGCTCTCAAAAAAACAGAAAGACCAGCGCTTACGCCGCCTGTTTCGTTTCCTTTTTCTTGGTCTGCGCGGCTTCCAGATATTCCCAGGCCAGTTGCAAGGCGTCGTTGTACTCGGTCTGGATGCCGTCCTGACCAAGAATCTCGCCATAACCCAAGGCCAGCATCTGCTTGCGCATCCCTGCGCCATCCCGGAACACGATAATCGGCTTGATGCCCTCGTCGTGCAGGTTGCTGATCGTCTCGCCCAGTGCGAAATAGCCTGAAAGATCAATAAAGGGCACTCTCAAACAGTTAATGATCACCACCTTGGTACTCACCAACTCGCTGATCTGCTCCTGCATCTTGGCCGTGGTCCCGAAGAAGAAGGAACCAGACATGGTCAGCACGCGGATGCCGTGTTGGGTCTCGGCTTCCAGGGCCTTTTCCAGATCGTTTTGCCAGTCCGAGTCATGGGGCGCTTCGACGATGTTGATTTCAGCCTGTTTGGCAATACGCCAGGTCAGCATGAGGGAAGCCAGGCTCACGCCCACGCCCACAGCCACAATCAGGTCAACAAAGACTGTAATCAGAAAGACCGTGAGCATGACAATCAGGTCCTGGCGGGGAATCCTCCAGATGACCTTGAGCAGGCGATAGTCCAGAATGTCAATGCCGACCTTGATCAGGATGCCTGCCAGCACAGCCTGCGGAATGTGCGAGGCCAAGGGACCAAGGCCCAGCAGAATGGCCACCAGAAGCAGGGCGTGAATCATGCCGGAAAGCCGAGTCGTGCCGCCGGTTTTGATGTTGACAACGGTCCGCATGGTTGCGCCTGCGCCGGGCAGACCGCCAACCAGGGAGGCGGCGATATTGCCGATGCCCTGTCCAATCAGCTCCTGATTGGACTTGTGGCGGGTCTTGGTCAGGGAGTCAGCCACAACCGAGGTCAAGAGGGAGTCAATAGTACCCAGCACAGCCAGGGCCATGCCCAGGGTGATGATTTTGGGCAGATCCGCAAGGGGCGGCAGAGGCAGTACCGGTTCAGGCAGGCTGTTCGGGATCGTGCCAATGGTTTTCACCTCCCAGCCAAAGGTTCCAAACAGCAGGGCAAGCAGCGTGCCTGCAATCAGGGCCAGCAGGGGAGAAGGCACGTTGCGCGTGACCTTGGGCGGTGTGAAAAAGACGATGAGCATGGCAACAATGCCCAGAACCAGCGCCGGCACGTTCAGGCTTTCCAGTGCGGAACCCAGATGCAGGAGGGAATCCACCGGGCTTTTTACGCTTTCCGCGCCCAGAAGTGGGTGGATCTGCAAGAGGATGATGATGATGCCAATGCCGCTCATGAAGCCGGAAACCACTGGATAGGGAATGTAGCGCACCAGGGTGCCCAGTTTCAGGACGCCAAGCAGGATCTGGAGTGCCCCGGCCAGAAAGACCACAGCGCAAACAGCCCCGAAGTTATTCGGGAAAGCAACGAGGGTGGCGGCAAACACCACGGTCATCGGGCCAGTGGGGCCGGAAATCTGGGTGGGCGTGCCGCCAAAGAGTGCAGCAAAGAAACCCAGGGCTATGGCGCCGTAAAGACCTGCGGCAGCGCCTGCGCCGCTGGCCACGCCAAAGGCGAGCGCCAATGGTAGGGCCACGATGCCAGCGGTCAGACCGCCGAACAGGTCGCCCTTGAGGGAGGAAAGGGTAAAGACTGGTTTCATGGTTCAAGATGAAGTGAAGGTTGATCAGAAAAACAGTTCCGCCTTGCCAAAAAAAGCTGATTACAAATTTATTATACGTTTGCGGTCTGTTCTGTCACGCATAAATGGGGCTGACCTGAAAGAATCCCAGCCTGCAAGACCCCTTGCCTTCCCGGACGGCAAGAGCGCAAAGGCGACAAAACCGGATCAGGCTTCCCGCTGGACGCGGGCCAGTTCTTCGGTCAGCCCGGCTTGCAAGGTTTTGGATAGCGCCTCGTCCAGCGCCTCGTTTTCATCGTAGGCAAAGACCTCAACGGGCCGGGCCGGACCGTCTCCCTTGTAAATGGCCACGTCAGCGCAGACTTCAGCCTCCGGGTACTGCGCACTCAACCACTCCGAGGCAGCGCCGCTCCGCAGATCAGCTAGCGCTTCAGCCTTTTCTTCCCGCTCTGCCTGGCTTTCCGCCGGAATTGTGCCTACGTGAACCGCGTCGGCAACAACAATTTTGACAATGCTCATACTTGCTCCTGCTGCTGTTTGTTCTCTGGGTTTTCAGGGAAAAGAGCGTAAAAATGCCGCACCGGACCATGCCCCTGCCCGATCTGCATGGCAGCCCCTGCCTGAAGGGCTGCGGTCAGGTAGGTCTTGGCCTGGACCACAGCTTCGACCAAGGGTAGTCCCCGGGCCAAACCTGCGGCAATGGCAGAAGACAGCGTGCAGCCAGTGCCGTGATTGTTCCGGGTAAGAATGCGTTTTCCGGGCAGACGAACCAGACGCTGTTCCTCGCCCAGAAAGAGCAGGTCGTCGCAGTCCTCACCCGCAAGATGTCCGCCCTTCAGCAGCACGTTGGGACAACTCAGGCTTGCCAAGTCTCTTGCTGCAGTCTCCATGCCCTCTGCCGGAATCTCCCGTCCCAGCAGTTTTTCCGCCTCTGGCAGGTTCGGAGTCACCAGGCAGGCCAAGGGCAGGAGTTCGCCTTTCAATGCCTCTGAAAAGTCGTCCTGGGACAGGGCATCGCCGCTCTGCGCCACCATGACCGGGTCCAGCACCACCGGAATCCTGCCTGTCCAAGGCCGCAGACTGTCTGCCACAGCGCGGATCAGTTCTGCGGAAAAGAGCATCCCGATTTTGATGGCGTTTGCGCCGATGTCCTCCAGAACAGCACCAATCTGGGCGGAAACCACGTTCACCGGCACAGGGGCAATGGCGTGTACTCCCAAGGTGTTCTGTGCTGTGACTGCGGTAATGGCGCTCATGCCGTAGCAACCCAGAGCGGCAAAGGTTTTCAGATCAGCCTGAATGCCTGCGCCGCCACCGCTGTCAGAACCAGCGATGCTCAATGCGCGAAAAGCAGTTTTGTGGGGAGTCATGACAAAGCCTGTGCAGGGAAAGGGTTACAGGGCAAATTCCGGGCCAACCAACAGGGGCCAGCGCCGATACCAGGGGTCAGGAGCGGTGATGATCTCTTCCGGGAAAATGTTGGGCACATCCGGCGGCACAATGCCCAGAAAGATCAGCTCGTGCTCCTGCGCAGCCTGCATATCAGCCAGCGCATCGCCGATAAAGAGACAATGTGCGGGTCTGAAGCCGGTCTTCTGCAAGACATCGCGCAGAATCCGGTTTTTGGGGCGAGGTGCGCCGAAAATGCCCTGAAAGTAGTGGGCCAGTTCCTTGCTCTCCGCAATCTGCCGCATCTCCTCTTCCGGCGTGCCAGAGACCAGAAAAATTGGGCATCCTGCCTTGCACAGCGCCTGAAGGGTCGCCTCCACGTGCGGCAAGAGGGGCGCATCCACCACGCCGTCAAAGACCAGTTCGGCAAAGCGGCGCACGAGCTTGTCAACCAAGGCATCGCTGGCAGGACGTCCGGCAAGCTGTTCCAAGCAGTGGCGCATCTTGGCGTGCCGGGGCATACCGCCGTGTTCCACATGAAAGCGCACCGCTGCTTCCTGAATTTTGGGACCAAGCGGCGCAAACAGGGTAGCAAAGGCCGCCTTTTTCACCTCATGAGACTGGGCAATCACGCCGTCAAAATCAAAGAAAACTGCATCCACGACTGTCTCCCTCCATACTGTTGCCGACAAAACGCTCCAACATACCGAAAAGATGCGCCGCTTGCTATCTTTTGCAGCATCCTGTGTGGTATAATGCCCATTAAATCATGCATCCCTCTTTTTTGTCTGCAAACACCATGAATCAGGAAGACTATCTTCAGAATTTGCTCGCTTTTTTGTCCGCTTCGCCCACGGCGTTTCACGCCACGGCAGGGGCGCGACGCCTGCTGGACAGCCAGGGTTTCCGTCGCCTGCTTGAAAGCGAAGACTGGGGCGATCCTGGCCCTGGGGCCTATTACGTGACCCGCAACGATTCTGCCCTGATCGCCTTTGTGCTGAATCAAGGGGCAGGCGGTTGCCGCAGCCTGCGCATGGCAGGCGCGCACACCGACAGCCCCGGCTTCAGGCTCAAGCCCAACACCCTGCACAGTAGCGAAGGCCATGTGCGGCTTGGAGTGGAGGTGTACGGTGGCCCACTGCTCTCCACCTGGTTTGACCGCGACTGCTCCCTGGCCGGGCGCGTCATCTGGCTGGACAGGGCAGGGCAGCTGCAGGCCAGTCTGGTGGATTTCAAGCGACCTCTGGCTGTCATTCCGAGTCTGGCCGCGCATCTGGACCCGACTGCCAATAAGGAACACACCATCAACCGCCAGACTGATCTGGTTCCCCTTCTGACCTTGGGTGAAGCCCCGGACTTTGCCGCCCTGTTGCTGGACAGGCTACGCGAAGACCAGACAGACCCGACAGAGATTCTGGGCTTTGACCTTTTTCTCTACGATGCCCAGCCTCCGGCCCGTGTGGGTCTGAACGGCGAGCTGCTCTGTGCGGCCCGGCTGGACAACCTGCTCTCCTGTCACGCGCTGGTCCAGGCCCTGTCCCGGTCTGCAGACTGCCAGGACGCCCTGATCGTCCTCAACGATCATGAGGAAGTGGGCAGTGCCTCTGCTGCAGGCGCACGGGGCAGTTTTCTGCGCGACGTGCTGCAGCGGCTCTTTACCCCGGCCCGGCTGGCTGGCCTGATGGCCCGATCGCTTCTGGTGTCAGCAGACAATGCCCATGCCCTGCACCCCAACTTTGTTGGCAAGCATGAACCAGAACACCAGCCCCGGATGCAGGGCGGACCGGTTGTCAAGGTGAATGCGGGCCAGTGCTACGCGACCAGTGCCGCCACTGCCGCGCAGTTCGCGTTCCTGTGTCGGAAGGCAGGCGTGCCCTGCCAGAGCTTTGTCATGCGCAACGACATGGCCTGCGGGTCAACCATAGGGCCAGTGACAGCAAGTGAGCTGGGCGTGGCAACTGTGGATGTGGGTGTGCCGCAACTGGCCATGCACTCTGTGCGGGAAACTGCGGCCTGGCTGGATGGCTATGCCTTGTTGCAGGTCATGCGGGCCTTCTTTGCAGCGGACGAAAGGCTGCTGTGCGCCCCACAGGTGGATCTTTGAGAGAAGGAGAAGGTATGCAGGGAAGAGAAGAGGAGATGAACAGGCGCTTGGCCACTGACAAGGTGGTTTGGAACTTGGATTTTCTGTACCCGGCAGACGGCGCGGCCCGGGAAGCTGACAGGGACTTGTGCCTTCGGGAAGCAGCCTCGCTCTCCCGGCGCTTTGCAGGCCGGATCGCGACTCTGGACGCTGCTGAACTGGCTGGACTGGTTCGGGACCTGGAAGCCCTGGATATGTGTTGCGCCCAGCTGGAAGCCTGGGCCTATTTGAACTTCATTACCCAAACCGAAAGTGGCGAGGCATCAGCCCTCTTGCAGCAAGCTGAAGAGTTGGCCGCAGAGGTAGGGCGGCAGACCGTCTTTTTTGCCGTGGAGTGGAACCAGCTTCCAAAGGACAGGGTTGAAGTCCTGCTGGTTCAGGAGGAACTGGCAGACTTTCGGCATTACCTGCGCGTGCTGCGCAGTCACGCGCCCTTTCAGTTGAGCCTGAAGGAGGAAGAACTCCTGCAGGACCTGGCCCCAGTGGGCCGCAGTGCCTGGACCACGCTCTTTGAGAAGCTGATGAGCCAGATGCGCTTTGGCCAGTCTGGCCGTACAGAGGAAGCCGTGCTCTCTGACCTGCACCAGCCAGACCGGGACCTGCGCAAACAGGCAGCCCTTGACCTGACTGAGGGTCTGCAAGCGCATCTGCACATTCTGACCCATATCTTCAACACCCTGGCCCAGGAAAAGATGATCATGGACCGGCGGCGGCGCTATCCCGACTGGGCAAGCGCCATCAACCTGCACAACGAATTGCAGCCGGAAGTGGTGGACACGCTGGTCCAGACCGTCACTGCCAATTACGGACTGGTTCACCGCTACTACCTGATGAAGCGGGAACTCTTGGGCGTGGACGAACTGTTTGACTATGACCGCTATGCTCCCCTGCCGCAGACAGAGAGTGAAGCGCCCATTCCTTGGTCAGAGTGCCAGCGCCGGGTACTTGCGGCCTTTGCCGGGTTCTCCCCAGAAATGGCGGAAATTGCCGAAAGATTCTTCACAGAGGGGCGCATCCATGCGCCTGTTTTGCCGGGCAAGGGCAGCGGTGCCTTTGCGCATCCCACGGTTCCGGTAGCCCGGCCCTATATTCTGGTCAACTATACGGGACGCCGGGATGATCTCTTCACCGTGGCGCATGAACTGGGGCACGGCGTGCATCAGACTCTGGCTGCGCGGCAGGGCTTCTACAACAGCGAGACGCCGCTGGTCCTGGCAGAAACCGCTTCAGTCTTTGCGGAGATGCTGCTCTTCAAATCCCTGCTTGCCAGGGATATGCCCAAGGCAGCCCGGAAAGCCCTGATCTGCGGCAAGCTGGAATCTGTCTTTGCCACAGTGTTTCGTCAGGTGGCCATGAACCGATTTGAACAGGCCATGCACGAAGGCAGGCGTAAGCAGGGTGAACTGTCGGCAGAACAGTTGTCCGCCTTCTGGATGGCAACACAAAAGGCCATGTTTGCCGATGCGGTCACGCTCACAGACAACTATCGCCTCTGGTGGGCGTACATTCCCCATTTTCTGTCCACCCCGGGTTACGTGTACGCCTACGCCTTTGGCGAGTTGCTGGTTCTGGGACTCTACGCCCGTTACGAGCAGGAAGGCGCAGCCTTTGTGCCTGCCTACCTGAAGCTTCTGGCCGCAGGCGGTAGCCAATCGCCTGCGACACTCCTTGCGCCCTTTGGTGTTCGGCTGGATGATCCCGCCTTCTGGCAGGGTGGGCTGGATCTGGTGCGCCAGTTGATGGAAATGGTGGATTTGGATTGACATCCTCCCCCGCCTAAAGGCGGGAGATTCCTACCGTGTTCAGGAGCAAATAAGACTCCTGAATCACTTCGGGGGATTCCTGCTTCAACGAGACTGCCCAAAGGAAAAAGGCTTGGTTTTCGCCGCAAGATTCCCCAA
>CAMNHX010000078.1 GCA_946539945.1 uncultured Desulfobulbus sp.
TCCCCGGTTTTGGGATGAACGACAAAGGAGGTCTCTGTCCGTTCCTGATCCTTCCAGTAGCCCTGCGCCAGACCAATGCCTCCGATGTACAGATCACCAGTTACCCATTCCGGGCACTCGCGCAGGTTCTGGTCCAGGACATGGAAACTCTGGTTGCGCAGGGGCATACCGTAGGGAATGCTTTGCCACGCGGGATTGACCTGATTTACGGGATAGTGAATGGACCAGATGGAGGCTTCAGTCGCGCCGCCCAGACTGATGATTTGGGCCTTGGAGACCTGTTGCCAAATGGCTTCAGGAAGACCCAGGGGGATCCAGTCGCCGGAGAGGAGAACCAGCCGCAGGGAAGACGGCAGGCCGGAATTTGCGTCCGCGTACTCGGTCAGCATCTGCATGAGCGCAGGCACAGAGTTCCACACGCTGACCCCATGCTCCTGCATGAGCGGCAACCAGTGGGAAGGATCGCGCAGGCGGTCTGCCGCAGGCAGGACCAGGGCTGCCCCGCTGCTCAAAGCGCCCCAGATGTCATAGGCTGACAGGTCAAAGTGCAGGCCAGAAATACCGAACAGTCGGTCCGCTGCTGTGAGGCCAAAGCGCTCGTTGATGTCAAGGACCGTGTTCACCACGCCCCGATGGTCAATGACCACGCCCTTGGGTTGGCCAGTAGAACCTGACGTATAAATCACATAGGCCAGGTCTTCCGGGCTGGTGTCAGGCGGGGATACCTCCCCGCTCTCTGGCAGGACTTCGACAGCCAGGGGCAAGACTCCGGCAGGCCAGCACAGGGCATCACGCAGAGCTGCACTGGTCAGGGCTACCTCGACTTCACCGGCCCGAAGCAGGAGATGCAGCCGTTCTGTCGGCACAGTGGGATCAATGGGCAGATAGGCTGCTCCTGCCCGGATGACGCCAGTGACAGCGGTAATCTGGTCCCAGCCCTTTTCCAGGACCACGGCCACAAGACTCTGCCGTTTCACCCCACTTTTGCGCAGGGCCGAGGCCACAGCATCAGTCCGGGCGGCAAGGTCCGCATAGCTATGGCTGCCTTCCGGCGTAATCACCGCAAGATTTTCAGGGCAGGCTTGCACCTGCGCCCGAAAGAGTTCATCCAGAGTGGCTCCTGCCACAGGCGCATCCGTGGCGTTGTATGCAGCGCGACGCGCCCGCTGGTCCTCCGGGAGTTCGGGCAGGGCAGGCGCATCCCATCCCCTGCCTTCAGCCAGCCCTTCCAGCAGGCCGCAGTAGGCCCTGAACATGGCATCCAACATGCCTTCGGGAAAGAGTTCCTCCACAGCGTCCCAGTTGAGGACCAGATCGCCGTTCTGTTCATAAGCCTGATGATCAAGACAGACCTGGGGCGTCTGGGTGAGGCTGGCCACAAGGCTTCCCAAACCAGACAGGGCAGAGGCATCCCGGGCACTGCCCAGACCGACCGCGCCGGTAAAGACCACTGCAGGCGCGGGTCTGCGTCCTCTTTTGCCCAACTCGCGCAGAACCTGAACCCCATCCACAAGGCGATGACTTAAGTCTTCCCACAACTGCCCTTGCAGGCGGCGGGCATTGTCAAGGAAAGTGCCGCTTCCCCCCTCCACCACCAACAGATCCAGGGAGGTGAAGTCGCCCACCAGATCCTCAACCTGGGGATGCAAAGGCAGACGGTTGAACAGTGTCAGGTTGAGGGTGAAACGCGGACTTCGGGTCCACCTGCCGAGCGCTTCGGCATAGACGGCAACGAGAAAGCCTGAAGGACTGAGATCAGCCTGACGGATACGGGTTTTCAGAGCCTCCCAGCGTGTTTTCGGCAAGACAATGCTGCGCCTTTTGGTACGGGACGAAGTGAGCGCAGAGGGATTTTTTGCCAGCGGCAGGTCCGGTGGCATGGGGATCTCGTCCAGCCGGGCCTGCCAGTATGCCCAGTCAGCGCGACAAGCCTCTGAATCGTGCAGGGCACGGTCAGCAAGGACATAATCCCTGAAGCTGATATGCAGGGCCGGGAGTTCCGCAGCGCTGTCCTGATACAGGCCTTGCCATTCGTCCAGCAGCAGAAAGAGGCTCCAGGCGTCGGCGATCAGGGCGTCAAAGTCCAGAAAGAGGCGCACATTCTCACCTGTTGCGCTGTCATGCAGAACAGCCCGGATGTCAAAGAGCGGTCCGGTCTCTGCTGGCAGGGTCTGGGTTGACATTTCGGCGCGTATCGCCTTCAGGGCCTGTTCTGTTGCAGCGGCGTCCATGCCCCGCAGGTCAGTGATGACAAAGCCGGGTGAGGCGTTTTTCTCCAGAATCCTCTGCGTGCCGTCAGGCAGGAAGACAGCCCGCAGCATCCCGTGGCGCTCCACCACACGCGCCCAGGCCGCACGCAAGCGCTCCAGATCAAGCCGCACCTCATCGAACTCAAAGAAGATATGGCTGGCCACATTGCCAAGCTCATAGGCGTTGATCCGCCCGATCCAGTAGGCGTGCTGAATGTCGGTGAGTGGAAAGGGTTCCAGAGAGGCTTCAGGGTTGGGAACCAGTTGCGGCAGTGCTTCAGCAGGTCTTTCCCTGTTGTTGCGAAGCGCTGTCTCCAAGAAAGCAGCCACCTCGGCAAACACGGGTTGCGCAAAGAGGATGTGCAGGGGCAGCGCAACCCCAAAGGCTTCGCGCACCAGCCCTGCAAGGCGCGTGGCCAGAAGCGAATCGCCACCCAGTTCGAAAAAGCTGTCATTCAGCCGGACCACGGAAACAGAGAGCAGTTTTTGCCAGAGAGCGGCCAGATCCTTTTCCAAGGGGCTTGAGGGCAGAGTGCCAGAACCCTCCTCTTCAGGAAGGGGCAGGGCAGCCAGCGCCTTTCTGTCCAGCTTGCCGTTGGCAGAAAGCGGCAGGGCTTCCAGCACGGTAAAGACTGAAGGCAACATATATTCGGGCAGGCGTTCCCCCAGAAAGGCGCGAAGGGCCGCCAGGTCAAGCTGTGAGTCAGGAGCCGGGGCCACAAAGGCACGCACTCTTTTGACCCCGCGACTGGATTCGAAGACAGTCACTGCGGACTCATGAACCTCTGGGAAGGCGGCAATGGCGGCCTCAATCTCTCCGAGCTCAATGCGGTGACCGCGAATCTTGACCTGAAAGTCCCGGCGGCCCAGAAACTCCAGCGTGCCGTCTGGCCAGAAGCGGCCCAGATCGCCTGTGCGATACCAGATCTGCCCTTCATGCTGCACAAAACTCTGGCTGGTCAAGGCGGCGTTTCCCCGATAGCCTCTGGCCACACCAGCCCCGCCGATCCACAGTTCGCCAGCCACCCAATCCGGGCAGTCGCGCAGGCGCACGTCAACCACGCGGTATGCCTGTCCTGGCAAGGCGCGACCATAGGGAATGCTCTGCCAGTTTTCCGACAGGGGCAGGCTTACATCCTGCACGTTGGACCAAATGGCTGCCTCTGTGGCCCCGCCAAGCGCAACCAAACGGCAGGCAGGTGCAGCTGCTGCCAAACGGGCAGGCAGGCTCAAACTGATCCAGTCCCCGGAAAGCAGGGCCAGGCGCAGGGACTCCAGCGCTCCGGGACTCGTCTCTGCCGAGGCCAGCAGCATATCCAGCAGAATGGGTACAGAGTTCCAGATGCTGACCCGGTGTTGGGTCACAAGCTCGCGCCAGACCTCGGCATCGCGGCGGGAAGCCTCGTCCAGAATCATCAAGGAAGCGCCCACACCCAACAAACCAAAGACATCAAAGACAGAGAGGTCGAAATCCATAGCTGATACAGCCAGCCCCCGATCTTCCGGGCCAAGTCCGTAGCGCTGGACAAGCGCTGCAATGGTGTTCCACGCTGCGGCATGGGTGATTTCAACGCCCTTGGGTTCGCCGGTGGAACCAGAGGTGAAGATGACATAGGCCAGGTCTTCCGGCGATACGGGACAGGGCGCGTCGAGCGCTTCAGCCGGGGCCAGGGCTGTATCCAGGACCGTACAGCCTTCTGGCCAGGTCAGGTCTGCCTTCAGGCTGGCATTGCTCAAAACAAAACGAATGTCTGCCCTCTTGTGCAGCCGTTCTCGCCGGGCTGGCGGCTGTTCCGGGCTGATCGGCGCATAGGCGCAAGCAGCGGCAAGCACGCCCAGAACTGCGGCTATCTGTCCCGGCCCCCGGGGCAGGGTGACTGCCACCAGTTCACCGGATTCCACACCGCTTTCCCGGAGAAGCGTGGCTATCCGCAAGGACTCCTTTGCCAGGCGACCATAGGACAGGCTTTCGCCTGTAACCGGGATCAGGGCAGTGCTGTCCGGGTGCGCTGCAGCGTAGGCAAAAAAGGACTCGTGCAAGGTCCCGGAGACAGGGTCCCCCGCCTCTCCCTGCCGGTTCTGCGGGGGCAGGGCCGGATCAAAGGACTGCGCCCAGTCGCTGTCTGCAGCGCAGAGCCAATCCAGCAAACGGTTCAGCCCGGCAAACATCTGATCCAGCACCTCTTCCCGGAACAGTTCTTCCACTGCATCCCAGGAGAGCAGCAAACCCTCTTCCGTGTCGTACAGCTGGAAGTCCAGCCAAACCTGCGGGGTTTGCGAGATCATGTAGGCAGGCTTGCCGAAGGGACTGCCTCCTGCCTCCAGAAGCCGGGTCCCCACGTTACCCGCAAAGACCACCGGGGCGCACAGGTTCTCCCCGGGGCGGGCACGAGAGAGGTCGCGCAGGACCCGGACGCCTGAATAGCCTGCATGGGCCATGTCCTTGTAGAGTCTGGTCCGCAGGCCGCGCAGCCGCTCCAGAAAGCCGCAGTCTTCGCTGCAATCCGCCTCCAAAAGCACCACATTGGTAAAGTCGGCAACCGCGTTCTCAATGCCTGCCCCATCCGCCTCATCCTCCTGACGGTCATAGAGCGGCATATTGACCAGAAAACGCGGGTTCTCACTCCAGCGAGCCAAAACTTCCACGTATGCGGTCAGCAGTCCCAAGGCAGGCGTCACGCCGTAAGAGGCGGCTCTTGCCTGAAAGCGCTGCCACTGTTCAGCGGGAAGCAGCCGGGTCCGGCGATGAAAGCGGGGGGAGTGTATCTCTTCAGGTTTGCCGCGCAGGGGCAGGGCAGGAGCGCCGGGCAGGGTTGCCAGACGTTCCTTCCAGTAGGCACTGTCTGCCGCCTCTTGGTGCGCATGGTTTGCAGCCCTGCGGGCCAGATAGGCTGCAAAGTTCCAGTGTGCAGGCGCTTGGGCAATTTCGCCGCTCTCATAGGCTTCAGCCAGGTCCCGCAGGAGAATCTTGAGACTCTGCGCATCAGCCACCAGGAGGTCTATGTCAAAGTGCAGCCGAGTCTTGCCTTCAGGCAAGAGGCTTAAACCAAGCCCAATGACCTGCCCCTTTTCCACCTCCAGACGCCGGTGCGACAGGCTTTCCCGAATCGCTTCCAGCTGTTCCTGAACCGCCTTTTCTTCCCGCAGATCATGCACCACAAGGTCTGCGGCCTGCGCTTCAGGCAAAATTTCCTGTTGCCCGTCTTCGAGGAAACGCGCCCGCAACATGGGGTGTTGCTGCAGCAGCAGATGCCATGCCTTTGCAAGCCGGTCAGGCTCGACGTTTGTGCCGGCGAATTCGATATACGCATGACAGCCCACCCCGCCCAGGGGCTGGTCGTCTCGCCGCCCGATCCAGTAGGCATACTGGATGTCGGTAAGCGGAAAGGGACCGCTCAAGTCTGTCGTGCCAGACAGAGTTTCAGGCAAGCGCTCCCCAGGACTCAACAGGGCCAGCCAGCCCCGCAAGGTCGGACACTCAAACAGTTCGGCAAAGGTGACTTGAGCGCCTGCCTTGCGCCACTGGCTGAGCAGGCGCATGACGCGCAGGGAATCCAGACCGCACTCGATCAGGTTCGTGTCGTCGTCAAAGTCAAGGGGTTCTGGCAAGAGTGCCGTAATGGCAGCACGGATGCTGGCTGCATCGAGGGCCACAGTATTTTGCGGGTTTTCCATCGTCTTTTCCTGACCCATAGCGTACAAATTTTCCTACTTCCCGGCGCGTTCCACCGCCATTGCCAGGAGTCTGCGTTTGTTGAGCTTGCCGACCGCTGTCAGCGGCCATTTGTCCACATATTCCACCTGATCCGGCAGCTTGAACGGCGCAACGCCGCGCTCCCGCAAAAGGGAATGCACTTCAGCCAGGGAGGGTGACTTCTTGCCGTCAGGCGAGAGAATCCAGGCACACTGGCGCTCCCCAAGCAGCCGATCAGGAACCCCGACCACTGCGGCATCGGCAATGCCGGGACAGGCCCGCAGGTGGTTTTCGATTTCCACTGCGGAGATTTTTTCACCGCCCCGGTTGATCTCGTCCTTCAAGCGCCCCAACACGCGCAGCCGTCCTGTCTCTGTCCACTCCGCAAAGTCGCCGGACCGGCAGTAGCCTTCTGGAGTCACCATTTGCGCGGTCACTGCATCACTTCTGAAGTACGCGCTCAAGGTACAGGGACCTTTGACGATGAGTTCTCCCTTCTCCCCTTTGGCCACATCCTGCCCCTTTTCATCCACGATGCGCAGATCGTCTTCGGCAAACAGGGAGGGACCTTGTACGCGAGTGTCTTCCAGAAAGCTTGGGTCATCGGGATCCGTGTAGCAGACCAGCCCTTCTGTAAAACCGTATGCCTGCTGAATGGCGCAGCCAATGACTGCTCTGGCCTCCTGAACCGTGTCCGCATCCAGGGGCGAACCGCCCACCTGAACCAGCTTGAGGCTGGAAAGGTCGCTGTCATCCCATTTTCTGGCCTCGGTCCAGGCCCGCAGCAGGGGCGGCACTGAAGCCATCAGGCTTACCTTTTCCCGCTCCACCAGGGGAAAGACCTCGTCAAAACTCGGACTTGAAGCCAGAACAACCTTCGCGCCGTGGGCAAAGGCCCCCAGAATGCCCGGACAGGCCATGCAAAAGTGGTGGGCTATGGGCAGGGCTGCCATGTACACGGTATTGCCGCTGACCTTGCAACGTTTGGCAGAGGCCAGGGCATGGGCAAAGTACTGCTGATGCGTCTTGGGGATCATCTTGGGCGCGTTTGTCGTACCACCGGTCAGCAGGACCAGGGCGGTACTGGCAGGATCCGGATAGGGCAGGTCCTGAAGCTCCCCTTTCAGTTCGTTCAAGGCGATGCTGTCCGGCAACGGCTCGTCACTGACAAAGAGCTGCAGCGAGGGATGGCGCTGGCGCATCTTTGCCACAAGAGGGGCGTAGTCATAG
>CAMNHX010000079.1 GCA_946539945.1 uncultured Desulfobulbus sp.
CACGTTGTCCTCAATGGTCTTGTCGCCAGGCTCTAGAACCTGGCAGGCAAAGCCCAAGGTGCGCATGGCCTGATTCTGGAACTCCAAGAGGCGCTTGAAGATGCTTTCCTTGTCCACTCCACCTTCAGTCTCCTTGCAGAGACCGTACACGATCTCCGGTGCACCCTTGACAAAGAGCACCTCCTTGCCAGAAGCCGAGCGCACTACAGTGGCCATGTACTTGCGCATGGTGGAGAAGGGCAGTTCTTCAAGCCGGTGCGCTGCAGCCCGGAGCGTGCGGTAATCCGCGCCCTGTTCGCGCAGCCAGAGGAGCAGGGCGCCTTCGGTGGGATTGCCAATGGCCGAGGGATGTTCCGGGTCAGAAAAGTCCAGTTCAGCGGTGGAGTTGCAGGCAATACCCTCTTTAATGAGCAGGCTCATCTCGTCATCGCCCAATTTTCCGGCGGAGAGACCGTAGAAGTCCGCCTCGCGCACCTGCATCCGGTTCTGGGTGAGGGTGCCGGTCTTGTCCGTGCAGATGACCGTGGTTGCGCCCATGGTCTCGCAGGCGTGCATCTTGCGCACGAGGTTGTTGGTCTTGAGCATCCGCCTCATGCTGTAGGCCAGACTCAAGGTTACAGCCATGGGCAGACCCTCGGGCACTGCCACCACAATGAGGGTCACAGCGATCATTACGGTCTGGAGCAGGTAACCAATAAAGGCCACCACCTGGAAATCCTGCACAGACATAAAGTACATGATGAGTCTGCCCACAATCACCAGAGTCGCAAAGGCGTAGCTGGCCTTGGTAATCAGGTTTCCCAGACCGTCCAGTTGCTCGTTTAGCGGGGTTTTCACGCTATCGTCGATCTGGGCTGCCACAAAGACCTTGCCAGACTCGGTCCTGTCGCCCACCGCAAAGACCCGGCACACGCCATGGCCTTCCATGACCTTGGTCCCGCGCATCACGTGGTTGGAGGGAAAGGTGGCCTCCTTGTCAAAGTGTTCCGGGTCAACGGTCTTGCGGCAGAGCGGTTCACCGGTGAGGGTGGATTCGTCCACGTTCAGGGCCACGGCCTCGAGAAGCTCCGCGTCTGCCGGGATTTCCTCGCCTGTGGCCAGGATCACGATGTCGCCAACCACCACCTCCTTTCTCGGCACGGTGACGGCATTGCCCTCGCGGATCACGTGTACGGCCTCGTCGTCATTTACCTGATTGAGGATGGAAAATTCCCGGTTGGCCTTGAGTTCAAAGATGAAGGCCAGTCCCGTGGCCAAAAGGATGGCGATGAAGATGCCGATGGGTTCGAAGAAGACCGAGACTCCCTCGCCCAAGCCCAGAAACTCATAAAAGGAAATACAGATGGAGAGTGCACCTGCCACCAAAAGGATGATGATCAGGGGGTCCTGGAACTTCTCCAGATACTGCTTCCACAGGGGGTCTTTTTTCGGCGGGGTCAGGACGTTGACACCGTGTTCGGCCCGGCTGGCCTCGACTTCGGCTGGGGTCAGGCCGGTGTAGCGGGTTGTTTCGGTTTCAGTGCTCATAAGTTGGTTTTCCTTTGCCGTGTTCGGCTGCTGTTGGTTGACGGCGTGGCGGAACGCCCCATGCGTTCCAGCTCACCGACGCCTGTTGTGGCAGTATTGTCACTGCCCCGGCGCAATGCAAGGGGTTTTTGGGTGGGAAGTGTCGCCTGTTCAGGGCGCACGGATGCGCTCTGTCTCACTGCCGTCTCACGGGCTGGCGATAAATCCGAATAACGGCAGGGGCTATGAGATTGAACTGATTCCCGGACGCAAGAGTCGCTATCGGGTGAATCAGATTTCCATAACCAGGGAGAATTTCAAACGCCGGGTGAGCGATAAGCCCCTGACCCGTGAGGAAGCTATTGTATTTTGCCATTGAGCAGGAAGCGGCCAATCAGGAGTGGATGGGCTGGAAGGATGAAAGTGACAAGGATGCCCAGTGGTGGGTGCAGTATGACGCGCAGGCGGCGGAACGGAAGGGAGATGACGGGACACGCTACAGCGTAACGAAGGAGAAAACCCCTGGTGAAATTCAGCTTGAGCGGGATGCAGCAGCATTTGCCAAGAAAGTTGACGAGATTTTTGAGGCCGGGAATGCGACGAAACCAGTGCAAATGCTGACCAAAACACCCGCTGTCATGGATTTGTTATCCGGCAGCAGCGAGACCGTACAGAAGGCACAGACGGGCGGCAGCTGGATTTCGGCGCACACGTTCAACCAAGCGTTCACTTCTGAAGAGAAAGGCGGGCATCCAGACATGAACGACCCGGAAATCTTCAAGCAGTTGCCAAAGGCACTGGCCGACCCACTGGCGAGTTTCGACCCGGTTGCAGGAATCGAGTTGTATTTTGGCCGCCTGAGCGCCGAAGACCTGATTTTCATGCTGACGGTCAAGGACAAGAACGGGGCGATATTACTCCGGCAACTTGATAATGGGACGTTCAGACTCCCAAAATGAGGGAGATACACGCCCAGAGGCGAGCAAGGCGGTGGCTTTTTCCCGATTATTTATTGCCGAAGTAATATAACAGAAAAAAGAGATCTTGAACAGGTTCTAAGGGTTTTCAGGGCAAAATTCTGTCTGCCGCCCATCATCTCCCAAACATCTGCCCCGCTGCTTTGGAGCGCAAGTCCCAAGCGAAACAGGCCCCGATACAGTAGGAAATCAAGGGCGGATTTGTGCGGCAAGGAACAGGTTTGCTGCAGTGGCGGAGTGGAGCAAGGGAGCGTAGAGGATCGGCAGGAGCATCCCTGTCCGGCTTTTTGGTTGCGGAATGCGGGCCGCAGGCTTAGTGTAGGGCGCGTCTTGAGCCTTTTCTGTGCGCGGCGGCATTCTGCCCCGGCCTTTCTGAATCAAACGGAGGAAACTATGAGCAGTTCATGTGGGAGTTCCTGCGGGTCCAGCCAGCAGGGCAGCAGTTGTGGCAGCGGTGACGCCCGTCTGGCCCAGCAGGATTTGGCCATCACCCGGTCTTTGGGCAGAATCAAGAACAAGATTCTCGTGATGAGCGGCAAGGGCGGGGTGGGCAAGTCCACAGTGGCAGTCAACCTGGCCTTGGGACTGTCCAGAAAAGGGCACAAGGTCGGTCTGATGGACGTTGACCTGCATGGCCCGGACGTGTGCCGGATGTTGAGCTTGAGCGGTCAGCTTATGGCTGCCTCTGACGAACCGGACGCGCTGGTGGAACCCTTGACCTGCAACAACGGTACGATGAAGGTTGTGTCCCTGGAATATATGATGAAGGACAAGGACGATGCCGTCATTTGGCGCGGCCCTCTGAAAATTCAAGCCATCCGCCAGTTTGTGGCTGATATGGACTGGGGCGAGCTGGACTATCTGGTCGTGGATGCGCCTCCGGGCACTGGCGACGAGCCGCTCTCCGTGGCCCAGACCATTCCCGGCGTGCAGGCCCTGATTGTGACCACGCCGCAGGAAGTGGCTTTGGCAGATGTGCGCAAGTCCATCAACTTCTGCAAACACGTGAAAATGCCGGTTCTGGGCGTGGTGGAAAACATGAGCGGCTTTGTCTGCCCGCACTGCGGCAAGACCGTGGAGATCTTCGGAGCAGGTGGCGGCAAACGCACTGCAGAAGATTTTGAATTGCCCTTCCTGGGCGCTGTGCCCATGGACCCGCAGGTCGTGGCAGGCGGTGATACTGGTGCGCCCTATCTCTCTTCAGATGCGGATTCCCCTGCTGTCAGGGCCTTTGCCGAAGTCGTGCGGGCCGTGGAAACCCGTCTGCCGCCGGGCAAGGCTGTGCCCCCGATTCCCATGGCCTTGGGCGGCGTCTGATATGAAAGTAATACAGCTTGTTGTCAGCTCCATGGAGGTCTGCTGTTATCTTGTCGCCTGCGAAAAGACCGGGGAAGCCGTGGTTCTTGATCCAGGCGGCGAAGAAGATCGTATTCTGGCAGAACTGGAGGAGCGGAAGCTGACCGCCAGATATATCGTCAACACCCACTGTCACCCGGATCACTGTTGCGGCAACGGTCCCTTGGCCAGGAGCAGCGGCGCAAAGATCGTGATGCACGAGGCAGATATCGCCTACATGGCCAACCCGGACGTGGCACGCTACTTCGCCCTTCTGGGTCTGCCCGCCTCGCCGCCTGCGGATATTGCGGTCAAGGACGGAGATTTTGTAAATTTTGGCGAGGAAAAACTTCTGGTCATCCACACGCCGGGGCATTCACCAGGCGGGATCTGTCTCTACAGTGCGCCGCACTGCTTCACAGGTGACACGCTCTTTGTGGACGGTGTGGGTCGGACAGATTTTCCGGGTTGCTCGTATGCAGCACTGGCCAAGAGCATCAAGACGCGGCTCTTTACCCTGCCGCCAGAGACCATTGTCTGGCCGGGTCATGCCTACAGCGGTTTGCAGTCCACCATAGGGCAGGAAGCGGCGCACAACCCTTACCTGTGAAGCCGGGAATCCTGAACACCGAACAAAAAGCCGCAACCTGAAGAGGTTGCGGCTTTTTTGCTGCATCCGGGGCACACTGGTCAGCCCGGAGGCCAGCCCAGGGAGCGTCCGCCCAGAATGTGCATGTGCAGGTGAAACACACTTTGGCCCACACCTGCGCCGTTGTTGAAGACCAGCCGGTAATCGGTCAGACCTTCCTTGGCTGCAATGTCCTTGGCAATACGCAGAATCTTGCCTGCGAGCCGGTCGTCGGCTTCGCTCAAAGCTGCTGGACCAGAGATGTGCTTTTTCGGCACCACCAGAATATGGGTTGGCGCTTGGGGCGCAATGTCCCGGAAGGCCAGAACCTCCTCGTCCTCATAGACTTTGTTGCCGGGAATCTCGCCCGCAATGATTTTGCAAAAGAGGCAGTCTGTTGCCATGCGTCCTCCTTGATTGAACGGGATAAATTTAACGGGAGACAACCTGCGGTTGCAGGGAGAGAATCAAACTGTTGTCGCGCCCCTCAATGCTGGTGGGCCGTACTGCCAGGCGGATGCTGCGACCGCCTACCTTGATGTTTATCTTTTTCAGGGACTCCAGGCTGACCGGGTACTCCTTGGCTGCCAGACCTTCAGTCAGGGCAGACAGGCCAGAGTCCTGCCCGCCGCTGTCCTTGTGTTGTCCGGCAAAGCGCGGCTTGACAAAGAGTTGACCGCTTTGCGGGTCCAGGCGGAGCGCCAGTTCGCAAGACACTGGCAAGCGCACTTCGCCCAGTTGCACGTTGATGGGAGCACCTGCCACCTTGACCGTAACCGTCATGTTTTTGGCGCCCAGTACGCCATGCACGGCAATGGCGTTGTCAGCAATGCTGAGCCTGTCCAGGGATTCCACAATCAGATTGCCCTGAAAGCTCTTACCCTTGGTTGGAATAGTCAGCGGCAGGACCTTTTGCACCTCGGCCAGAACGGTTTCAGCAGGCACGGTCAGTATCAGGTCGCGGTTGGCAGCCCTTGCCTGCGCTGCTGAAAAGAGCAGACAGGCGCACAGGATCAGGGCGGAAAAGAGAGTCTTTTGCATGGGTCCAGTGTACTGTAGAAGGAATCAGGAAGTGGCGGAATGTACCTGTTCTGCCTGTTTTTCGCCCGAATTTTTTCTGCCTTGCCATGATGCAACTGATTGTCCGCTCCGACTGCTGTCTTGTTGGTGCGCCTGTGCCGGTGCAAAAGGCGCTGGAACACGCGCTGACCATGGAAAATCCCCGCTATGAAGACGCGCTGCGCTATGGCCGCTGGATTGGCAAAAACCTGAAGCCCAAGCTTTTCTTTTTCCGCCGCAAAGGCGATGGCCTGCACTTTCCTCGAGGCTTTGGCAACGAGGCGGTACGCCTCTGCCGCCAGTTTGCCAGCGAAAGCCCGGAACTGGTGGACGAGCGCCGCACCCTGGACCCGGTTGACCTGCCTTTTTCCGGCGTCCTGCGCTCCTATCAGGAAGAGGCGGTTCAGGCGAGCCTGGCGCATTCCTTTGGCGTTCTGGAAGCGGCAACTGGCAGCGGCAAGACCGTGATGGCCTTGGCTCTTGTGGCGCGTCGCCAGCAGCCTACCCTGATTCTGGTCCACACCAAGGAGCTGTTGCACCAGTGGCAGACGCGCATCAGCCAGTTTCTGGGGCTGGAGGCCGGTCAGGTGGGGGACGGCAAGGTGGAGGTCCGGCCTGTGACTGTGGCCATTGTCAACACGGCGCGCAAGCATCTCTCTGAACTTGTGCCGCAGTTTGGGCATCTGGTGGTGGACGAGTGCCACCGGGTTCCGGCCAGTCTGTTCACGGAAACGGTTTCCGCCTTTGACTGCCGCTTCATGCTGGGCCTGTCAGCCACTGCCTTCCGCCGGGACGACGGCATGACCCGGCTTATTTACATCTATATGGGCGAGCGTTCGCACCGGGTTGACAGCGCCATGCTGGAGGCCAGCGGCGCGGTGCTGAAGCCGGAACTGATCCAGAAAAAGACCTCGTTCCGCTACAGCTTTCAGGGCGATTACGCCAAGCTGATGAAGGCCCTGACCGAAGACGTGGACCGCAACACCCTGATCCTGAATGATGCCCTGCGTCTGGCCCGACGCAAGGAGGGTACGGTGCTTTTGGTATCCGACCGTCGGGCGCACTGTGAACTTTTTGCGGACCATCTGGCTGAAGCAGGCATTGCAGCCGCATTGCTCACCGGTCAGACGCCCAAGGAAGAGCGGGAACAGATTGTGGAGGCAGTGCGGGCTGGGCAGGTGCAGGTTTTGGTGGCCACGGTCCAGCTCATTGGTGAGGGCTTTGACTGTCCGGGCTTGAGCATTCTGGTGTTGGCCACACCCATCAAGTTTGAGGGGCGGCTGGTTCAGGTGGCAGGCCGGATTGTCCGGCCTGCGGCAGGCAAAAAGCCGGTAATTGTGGATTATGTGGATGTTGGTGTGCCGTTGTTGCGCCGTTCCGCAGAGACGAGGCGGGTGGTCTTTGCCGGATGGTGAGGAGGAGCGCTGTACCGGGTTGCACGTCAAGTCGCCAGAAGGCGAGGGGGCAGCCGGGCAAAAGGCGATCTTTGCCCCTACAAGCAAGGATCATGAGGTGGTGAGATGCAGCCGCCCTATCCCAGCAGGCAGCTTTCGTGACTCTCCGAATTTGACATCCTCTCCGGCTTGAAGGCGGGAGATTCCTACCGCGTTCAGGAGCAAAACAAGACTCCTGAATCACTTCGACGGGTTCCT